>JBFMFJ010000159.1:0-7827 GCA_040752235.1 Candidatus Zixiibacteriota bacterium
TATTGTCCAGAGCAATTTTGTAACCCTCGAGAATATGCGCCCGCTCCTCGGCTTTATTCAGATCGAACTGAGTCCGTCTGACGACGACTTCATGACGGTGCTCGATAAAGTGAGTCAGCATCTCCTTGAGAGTGAGCACCTGCGGGACACCGTTGACCAGCGCCAGCATCATGATGGCGAAAGTCGCCTGCATCTGAGTATTTTTATAGAGCTGGTTGAGAACAATTTCGGCCTGGGCATCGCGTTTCAGTTCGACGACAATACGCATACCGTCGCGGTCGGATTCATCGCGCAGATCGGCGATACCATCGATTTTCTTGTCGCGCACCAGTTCGGCGATTCTTTCGAGAAGATTCGATTTATTGACCTGAAAGGGAATTTCGGTAACAACGATACATTCTTTGCCGTTGGCCAGTCTTTCGGTGATCGCCTTGGCCCGGACCGAGAGGCGCCCTTTGCCGGTGCGATACGCTTCACGGATGCCTTCGCGGCCGTTGATAATACCGCCGGTCGGGAAATCGGGCCCCGGCATGATTTCCATCAATTCATCGTTGGTAATCTCATCATTGTCGATGATGGCTGTAATGGCATCGACCGCCTCGCCCAGATTGTGGGGCGGGATATTCGAGGCCATGCCAACGGCGATGCCGGAAGTGCCGTTGCAGATAAGATTAGGGAATTTGCCCGGAAGAACACGCGGTTCCATGCGCGTTTCATCATAGTTGGCCATCATGCCAACCGTATCCTTTTCCATATCGGCCAGCATTTCCATGGCAATAGGCGTCAAGCGCGCTTCAGTGTATCGCATGGCCGCGGCACCGTCACCATCAATCGATCCGAAGTTGCCCTGGCCATCAACCAATGGATAGCGCATGTTGAAATCCTGCGCCATGCGGACCAGAGTCGGATACACTACCTGCTCGCCGTGCGGATGGTAGTTGCCGGAAGTATCGCCGGCGATTTTGGCGCATTTACGATGAGCCCTTCCCGGCGACAGATTGAGGTCGTTCATGGCAACGAGGATTCTTCGATTCGATGGTTTCAAACCGTCACGAACATCCGGAAGAGCACGATTGGTAATAACCGACATGGAGTAGTTAAGATAAGAGTCTTTCATCTCATCTTCGAGTTCTCTCAGGATGACTTTATCTCTTTTTAGCGACATTTTTATTCCCTGATCTCTTAGTTGTCAACTTATCCGTTCCAAGTGAGTAAAGATAAGAAATTAATAGTATTAAAGCAATTTATAAACCAAAAAACAGCGACTTTTCGCTGTCCGTAATTCCTTGTTTTTCAACGTTTTAATAAATAATTTTTCACGGTCTTTCATATTTTTATAAAACTTGTTTTTATATAAGATTGTTCCTGCCGAAAGAGTCTTTTCAGGCGGTATTTCCGGCCCGTTTCAGGGCGGCGACAATCGGCGGAATTATGATTATTTGAATGATTATTCCGGGGATACCGGTGACGACCGCTCCGCCGGCGGCGAAAAATTCGAGCGGGCCATAGGGCAGTTCAATGAATCTTCCCAGAATCAGCAACCCAAGAGCAAAAGCGAGCCGGCCGACAACCATGGCAGCAATCAGCGCAACATAGATGTTCAATTTCAGCTTATTGAAGGCAAGCCCGGCCATCAAACCATACAGCGGCAATTCCATAGTCATAAGCGGGACCGCGTACGTGGGCGGCATTGAAGTCAGCAAATGCGACAGAAAGGGCGCCAGAAGACCGATAATAACGCCGGCCATCGGTCCGGCGATAAAGCCGCAAATCAAAACGGGGATGTGCATCGGGAGAAAAATCCGCCCGGCCAGACCGAATTGATGAACGACGATCGGCAATAAAATAGCCAGGGCCAGAAAGAGTGATGAATAGGCGATGCGACGGGGACCCAAGGTTGGTTTACCCTTTGATACCTGAGGCGAGATACAGCCCGGGGTGATCCTTTATTGTGACATTAATAAAATGACCATGTTCGAACAGCTTCATCATGTCGCTGTCCTGGGGCAGATGATCATTCGCTACCGGGCCGCCGACCTGCATGTGGAGTTGCTCGAGCTCTTTGCTGCCCATCAAGTGGACGATGAAGAAATGACCGCCCGGCTTTAAAATCCGCGAGACTTCCTCCATTACCTTCTTCTGATTACAGAAATGGGCAAACGAGGCAAAGGAGATGACAAAATCAAAGGCCTCGGATTGAAGCGGAAGATCCTCGACATCGCCGTCAACTTCATAGACATTGTCGAAGGGGAAGTTCTGGCGGGCTCTTCTGACCATCCGCGCCGAAAAATCTACCCCGACAACCATACCATCGGAGCCGACTTTCCGCCTGAGCATATCGAAAAGAATACCGGTTCCGCAGCCGAGATCGGCGATTTTCGATTTTTGGGGAATGTCGAAGGAGTCAATCAGGAAGGAAAGGATTTCGTAGTCCTCGGCTGTGAAGGATTTATCCCAGTCGTCGGCACAGGCTTCGAAATATTTTCTGCGAATTTCATCCATCGGAGAAGTAAGTTAAACAGCCAATTTAATTTGTCAAGTGTTTATTTGCCAGCATGTTCATTTATACGTTTTACAGCCAGTTCAAAATAATAAGGGTCTATTTCGAAACCGATAAATTTCACTCCGAGCGTTTTGCAGGCGATTCCGGTGTTGCCAAGCCCCATAAATGGGTCAAGAACAAGCAGTTTGGGTTTGATGCCATGTAATTTGATGCAATTTTCGGCCAGTTGAGGGGGAAATGAGGCCGGGTGCGGGCGATCTTTGTCGCGGCTTTGGATGGTTTCATACGGAATAAACCAGCAATTGCCGCGGCAGCGGCGGCGATGGGCGCCGTTTTTCCAGCGATTGATGTTGGTTTTGTCCTTGTATGGCACTCCGAGTGCGAGCCGATCGAGACTGACATTACCGGTTTTGGTCAGATGGAAGATATATTCGTGGGCATCATTCAAATACCGCGGGCTATTAATCGGTTTGTAGTGGCCGACATTGATATCGGTTTTATTGCCATAACTTTCGGAGTCGATATAAATCGACTTGACCCAGTGAATAACATTCTGGAGTTTGAATTCACCGGATAAGACATTCAAAACTTCAAAAGGAACAGTCGGATCGCTCGGTTTGGAGCCGATATTCAGGAAAAGCGAACCGTTGTTTTTCAAAACCTGTTTGACTGCTCTTCCCCATTCGGCCATCCAGGCCAGATAATCTTTGCGCGGGATTTTATCATTATAAGCGCCGTATTTAATCCCGATATTATAGGGCGGCGAAGTGACGACAATATCGATTGATTTAGGCTTCAACCGGGCGCGCATCCCGGCGATGCAGTCCTCATTATAGATTTGAGGTTTTTTGGTAGTTCCGGTGGCCATGTCAGAGGAGAATATAATACAAAAGAGGCGGGAATGACAGCGGATTATGGTATGTTGTGATTGCTCGGTCAAAGTGTGGCAGCCTCAAACAATTTCGGGGCGAAAGCAGACCGGAATCGTTTGGCGATGCTGATTAAAGATGGGGGAAGACGAGGACGTCTGCCGTCCACGTATAATTCAATCCTTTATACAGCGGACCGAAATCCCTTCTTTCTTGTTTTTGCTGCCACGACCTATATGGGCTGTCGCGAAACTTAAGGCCCTATACCAGGAGTAATTGCCGGATGCTTCGGTCCCTGACCAGAATGCCGCATAAAGACCCAAAGCGGAAAAAGCTCCGAGTATTTCGCGATAGCCGCCGGGCAACGCGGAGAACCCGCTTTCATTGGTAGCCCCGGTGTTTGGATAGCTCCAATAATCGGTCCCGGCGGTTTTTATTTTCCCGCCGGCAATGTCGTCACCCCCGAGATAATCAATCAGGGCCTGCCACTCGGTATCAGAAGGCATATGCCACCCTTCCGGGGCAATATTGCGGCTGTCATTAATCGCATACCAGTTGTACAGCCGGCCGTACACAGTCACAAGTTCTTCATTGTTATCGTAACTGCATTGAGCTCCCGAAACAAGGCCCGACCAATCCTCATCATCGGGTACATTGGGAATGACATCGCCATTACGGTAATGAGTTACTTTAAGATTTTCAGCCATCCAGACCTGCGTGCCGATAGTCACAGTTTGATATACATTGCCGTCGATATCGATGACAATATCGTCCTGATCGCAAATCGGCGTAGCACCGCCTTTATACAGATAATTGATGAGATAAGTCACATCCAGAATGTTAACGCCGCCGGAGATGTTAACATCGCCGCAGATGCCCTCGAATCCAATACCGCAGTTCGGTTCCGGTCCGCTCTTATATAGGTAACTGATGAGATAAGTCACATCCAAAAGATTGATGGCGCCGGAATTGTTGACATCGCCGCATTCGCCAGCAATTGACATTGCTGGCGCAAGCACAAAGATGATGCCAGCGAATGTGATTAAAATGCGATACATGGCTATACCTCCCGGTATATGTGGAATTGATTAAGATGTATTCTGTGCGATATTGGCCTGGATATTGTAAAACAAAAGCCTTATAGACTTATACTTACAATATAGCTTTCCAAGAATGAGAGGCAAGCGGTTTTTAAAGGTATTTTTTGTCCTTATTCGGATAAATAATTGAGTGACAGGGCTCGCCGATCACGGACTGACAGGATTATCATTAGTAGATTAGAAAAAAAAGGGCAGGATCACTCTCCCGTCTACGACAGGATTCGGATCCTGCCCTACCATAATTTGCTGTCAATTTCTGTCAAAATGTGATTCTCTTTCAGTAATATAAATGTTATAAAAAATCAAAAAAAACAGGCATGCCATCCGGCAAATGTCGTATATTACGAGTTGCACTTTTTTATAAGGTTTGTTGACAGAATATGACAGAGTCGCAGTTTATTTTTATAAAAGGTGCCCGCGAGCACAATCTGAAAAATATCGATGTCCGGATTCCGCGCAATAAGCTGGTGGTAATCACCGGGTTATCCGGATCGGGAAAATCCTCGCTGGCTTTTGATACCATCTATGCCGAAGGACAGCGGCGCTATGTCGAGTCGCTTTCGGCCTACGCCCGGCAGTTTCTGGGATTGATGGAAAAGCCGGATGTTGACCTGATTGAGGGGTTGTCGCCCGCCATTTCGATTGAGCAGAAGGGTTCGGTCAAAAATCCGCGCTCGACGGTCGGAACGGTCACTGAAATATATGATTATTTGCGGCTTTTATTCGCCCGGATCGGAGTCCAGCACTGTGTCAACTGCGGTGAACCAATTACGCGTCAGACGGTCGAACAGATTGTCGATTCGGTACTGTCATTCGAGGAGGATACCCGCCTGATGGTCCTGGCGCCGCTGGTGCGGGGCAAGAAGGGTGAGCACAAGGAAGTTATCGCCCAGGCCAAGCGGGAGGGGTTCGTGCGGCTGCGAATCGACGGTGAAGTTGTCGAAACCGACGGCGAAATCGAACTCAAAAAAAATGTTAAGCACAATATCGAGGTGGTTGTTGACCGCCTGGTGGTCAAACAGCGTTCGGCACGGCGACTGGCCGATTCGGTTGAAACCGCCCTGAAGACATCGCACGGCATCGTTCTCATAAATATCAAAGGCAATGACCTGCTCTTTTCGGAGCAGTCGGCCTGTTTGAAATGCGGGATCAGCTACGAGGAGCTGTCACCGCGCATGTTTTCATTCAATTCGCCATTCGGGGCCTGCCCGACATGCTCGGGGCTGGGTCAAAAGATGGATATCGATCCCGACCTGGTAGTGCCGAATCCCTCATTGCCGCTCAATCAGGGTGCCATTCATCCCTGGGGATCGGAGATGGCCAACTGGTATCGGTTCATGGTGCGCGGGGTGGCCAAACATTTCGATTTCAAGATGTCAACACCGTTCGAAAAGCTGCCGGAAAAGGTCCAGAGGATACTTATGTTCGGTTCCGGCGGTGAACAGATAAGATTCGAATACGAGCATTCCAACGGGCGCGGTTCGGGTGAATACGAAAGCAAATTCGAGGGAGTCATCCCCAATCTCGAGCGCCGTTACCGTCAGACACAATCATCCGGGGTCAGGCAATGGATCGAGCAGTATATGTCCATCTCGCCATGCCCGGACTGCAAGGGCGCCAGGCTGAAACCGGAAGCATTATCGGTGGTAATCAATCGAGAAACCATCGATTCCATTACCGAGATGTCGGTCAAGCAGGTGCGGGATTTCTTCGACAATCTCAAACTCGGCAAGCGTCAGGAGCAGATTGCGAAGCAGATATTGAAGGAAATCAGAGAACGATTGACATTTCTGGATGATGTAGGTCTTAATTACCTTACTCTGGCGCGTGCCTCATCAACATTATCGGGCGGTGAATCGCAGCGTATCAGGCTGGCCACCCAGATCGGCTCGCGGCTGGTTGGTGTCATGTATATCCTGGATGAGCCGTCAATCGGGTTGCATCAGCGCGACAACAAGCGGCTTTTGAGGACATTGTGCGAATTACGGGATATCGGCAACACCGTAATCGTCGTCGAGCACGACCGCGAGACTATCGAAAGTGCCGATCATGTAGTTGATCTTGGACCGGGAGCGGGTGAGCATGGCGGTAAGGTGGTAGCCGAAGGCACCCCGGAGCAGATCAAAAAGACCGGAACATCCATCACCGGCGCATATCTTGCGGGTAAAAAAATCATTCCGGTTCCTCCGACACGCCGCAAATTCAATGGTAATTTCATCACGCTGGAAGGAGCCGTCGGCAATAATCTTAAAAAGGTGACGGTGAATATCCCTACCGGGGTCTTCACTGTCGTCACGGGGGTCTCCGGATCAGGCAAATCAACCCTTATCAATGAGACATTGTATCGCATTCTGGCTCGCCATTTCTATAATTCCCGCAAAACGCCGCTTGAATATGAGGATATCAAGGGACTCGAACATATCGATAAGGTGGTTGATATCGATCAATCGCCGATCGGACGCACTCCCCGCTCCAATCCGGCGACATATACCGGTGTTTTCACATATATGCGAGAGCTTTTCTCTCAATTACAGGAATCCAAGGTGCGCGGATACAATCCGGGCCGTTTCTCCTTCAATGTCAAGGGCGGCCGATGCGAGGCCTGTCAGGGGGACGGCATTATCAAAATCGAGATGCATTTTCTTCCGGATGTCTATATCCCATGCGAGGTATGTAAGGGCAAACGCTTCAACCGCGAAACGCTTGAGGTCACATATAAAGGGAAAAGTATCGCGGATGTTCTTGATATGACGGTCGATGAGGCCCTGGTCTTTTTCGAAAACATCCCGCGCATCAGGCGTAAACTGATGACGCTGAAGAAGGTCGGATTGGGATATATACATCTTGGACAGCAGGCTACGACTTTATCCGGCGGCGAGGCACAGCGGGTGAAACTGGCCACGGAGCTGTCAAAAACCGCCACCGGATCAACCATGTATATCCTCGACGAACCCACCACCGGCCTTCATTTCGAAGATATCAGGATGCTTCTGGCGGTATTGAATGAACTGGTGGATCGCGGCAATACCATTCTGGTGATCGAACATAACATCGATGTCATCAAAACCGCCGATTATGTGATCGATCTTGGTCCTGAAGGTGGGGATGACGGTGGTCGTATCATCGCCAGCGGTACTCCCGAAGAGGTAGCCGAGATGAAGACATCATTTACCGGGCGATACATCGCCATGGAATTGAACAAGAGTATCTGATTGCATTAATACCCACATCCATTTTTCCACATTCAGATGTATTCGGCAGGCATCCGAAGATATAACGGATGAACCGGATAAGTACATGGCTTCTATTTTTTTATTTTTTTTAATTTTTTTACATTTTTTTGTTGTTTCAAAGT
>JBFMFJ010000160.1:0-7815 GCA_040752235.1 Candidatus Zixiibacteriota bacterium
GACCGCTATCGCCGAAAGAAGGAACAGCAACGGCGATACCGAGGTGTACCAGAGCGGATGAACCTTGTTCGGAGCAATGAGCATCAGCGTGCCCAGTGATGACTGATGCAGGCATGACAACACCACGCCGGCGATTATGAAAAGCGAAATGAAGCGGGTCAGATACTTATAACAGACCGTCAACCAGGAATCGAACAGCCGGTTGAATACGCGCAGCGGCCCGAGCAGGTTGACGCGCCCCATAAAACGCTCCGCGACAATCGGCAGAAACTCGATATAGAGAACGGTGAGATAACACATCACGCACAAACCGACTTCGAAGAGAACCGAGTTGCCCTGCCACATGGTCGGAAGCATCGGATGCCAGACATTGTAATAACGTCCCAGATCGGCGAGCAGGCCGATCACTACGAAAGTGTAACCAAGCATCGCCGTCAATAATGCCGGTCTTGTGATAGCATGGTACTTGTCTTTATGGAAAATGTCGGCCAGAGCGGCTGTCGTAAACCCACCCGCGGCCAGGGCCACGCCGGAAGCGACATCGATGGCGATCCAGATACCCCAGGGATATTGGTTATCGAGATTGGTGGCGGCGCCGATCCCGAAAATCATTCGGTACACATAACCGAGTATTCCAAGTCCAGCTATTGCCGCAAGTATGGTCGTCCCTTTCGTGAAAAAGCGTGTTTTCACCGGCGCGGGAGTTTCATGGATACTCATTCCTTCACCTCCTCGGTCTCCTTCTCTTTCTCGCCGTTAAGCGAGTGCATCACCAGTCCCAGCAATCCGTAAAGGGCGAGAGGCGGTACGAAGGACTTAAATATGCCGTGCTGAATACTCTCGGTCGTATGCGGAATCGGCTCCTTGTTCAGTTTCGGCAGTTCGGTATACTTGAAATCGACCGGTGCCAGATACATCCAGCTGGTCCCGCCGATTTCATATTCTCCGTAGAGATGCTTGAAATAGCGATCGGGATCGTTTTTAATCCGGATATAGGCGGCATCGATCAGGTCTCCGCGCCGTCCGAATGTCAATGCTTCATTCGGGCATATCGCTACGCAGGCCGGAGGCAATCCCTGCTCGATAGTCCGCTCGAAACAGAAAGTGCACTTTTTAACCTGCGGGTCGATGGCGTTATCATACTCATAAGCGGGAATCTGGAACGGGCAGGCCACCATGCAGTACCGGCAGCCGATACACTTCCACGCATCATAAATGACCGGCCCGCGCTTATCCTTGTGCAGGGCGCCGACAATACAGGCCGAAACGCAGGCAGGGTCGACGCAATGCATACACTGCACTTTCATGGTGTATTTTTTGTCCCGGGTATCGGGATTTTCGAAACGATTGACCACCGTGAAAGCCGAGTGATCGGGCCGGCGATGTTTTTCATACACCGACATATCATCGTACTCTTCACGGGGGCGATCCGATGTTTTGTTGGTCTGGTTACAGGTCATCTCGCACTTGCGGCAGCCGATACAAACCGCCGTATCGACCAGGACACCAAGCGCGGCCTCGCACTCCGTTTCCTCCGCCTCCGCCCTTCCGAGGCGGGTTCCCGCGGTCACCGCAGCCGTACCCAATGCGGCCACTTTGAAAAAATCACGTCTCTTTATTTTCACGGTAAATACTCCAATCACACTTGGCCTGAGGAAGGCCTTTTGATATGAACATGCACAGCCCCTTATTGATTTTCACACACCTCGTTTACTAAGTCGACAAAATATTAGATTTTTCAATAAAAGACAAGAAGAATTTAATACAAAATGGGTCTTATTAGCCTAATCTCGACAAAATAGTACAGTTAACATGCATCAATGCAGTCTATATTCGGGATGTCCCGGGACACCACCGCCGTAATATCTAAATTCTTGACAAACAGGCGATTTTGGGTAGATTGAATTAACAAACCACATAAGAGCGACATACTTGCCGACGAGGTAAAAATGTTCACCAAACTCCTTCAATCCGTATTTTATGGGGCTGTTCTCTTATTCATATACGTAATCGCCATTCCCGAAATGGCACGGGCTGTCTCGGACGATCTTCCCGACCTCTACAAGGTCATGGTAGAGAGCCGGATCGATGCCGAACGGCTGGCACAATCCGGCGCCGAACCGGTCCTTAAGATTACCGGCGGCTATCTGGTTCTGGTTAAAAGCGGCGGCGCGGAAGAACTGGCCGCAACAGGCCTGAAATATTCCCTGATTCGCACCGGAGTTGATCGCTGCCGTCTGGCTATCGATATTCGCCGCGACAATATCAACATTGAAAAATATCCGTTGATCTTCGAAGAAAACGGCGTCAGAATCCTTGAAGTCGATCCGGAAGACTTCTATCAGCCCGGTGAACCTCCCGGCCTCTCCCCTCTTCTCACTGAAAATATCAATATCATTTACGAGGAACCTACCGCTCTCAAACGGATGATTCCGGCCGAGGCTGCCGATCTCGACTCCCTGATTGCCTTAATAAGGGCCGATTCCCTGCAGGCATATGTCCAGGCTCTTCAAGCCTTTCCACCGCGCCTGACCGGAAGTCAGGCCGATTATGATTCGCGCGACTGGATATACAACAAATTTGTCAAATTCGGCTATGATTCGGTCATGCTGGATACCTTCACCTATTCCTCATCACAGGTTCATAATATCATTGCAGTCAAACCCGGCAGTCTGTATCCCGATCACTATGTTGTCATCGGCGCGCACAAAGATGCCGTTTCGGTATCGCCGGGAGCGGACGACAACGGCTCCGGAACCGCCGGAGTTCTGGAAATCGCCCGGGTTCTCAAAGATATCGACACCAAAATGACTTTTATTTTCATACTGTTCGATGGAGAGGAACAGGGGTTGAACGGTGCCTGGCACTATGCCAATGCCGCCGCGGCCGCCGGTGACAGTATTGTTGTCATGCTCAACATGGACATGATCGGCTTTATGAATAACGACAACGATGTCACCTTGTATCACAGTTCGGACATCACCTATGCCAATCTCTGGATCGATCTGGCCGATTCACTGACCGCCGTCAATCTGACCGGCCATTTGTCAGGAACTTCGGCCGCCTCGGATCATTATCCCTTTCAGCAGAACGGTTACGATGTTGTCTTTTCCATCGAGTACAATTTTTCCAGCGTTTATCATACCTATCGCGACAGCACCAGCTATATGGATTTCAGCTATATGGCCCGAATTGTCAAAGGCATGCTGGCGGCCGGCTATGTAATAAACGACACCTATACCCCGACTCCCGGCCTGCAATTCGTCTATCCCGACGGCCTGCCGCAGGTCCTTACACCCGGCCTCGATGCGACTATCACGGTGCAGGTTGTCGGTTCCTCAGGCGGTAATCCTGTTTCCGGAAGCGGCATACTGTATTATAGACCGGTCGGACAGGCTACCGTTTCGACACCCATGACGCTGATTGGAGACAATCTGTATGAGGCTGTGATCCCGGCCCAGCAATGTGAAGCCGAGAGCATCGAATACTGGTTCAGCGCCGAAGAGGCCACAACCGGGATTGTCTATGATCCGCCGGTCACCGGCTTTTACTCGGCGGTGGTCGCCACCGAAACAGTGATCGCATTCGTCGATAATTTCGAAACCGATAAGGGGTGGACAATTTCCGGCGGCCTATGGTCGCGGGGCACTCCGACCGGCGGGGGAGGCGAGTACGGCAGCCCCGACCCGTCCGGCGCCTATTCCGGCAGTAATGTCTTTGGCTATAATCTCGGCGGCGATTATACCAACAGCATGCCCGAAAGACACCTGACCAGTCCGGCCATCGATTGCACGGATATGTCCGATGTCAAACTGAAATTCCAGCGCTGGCTCGGTGTCGAGCAGCCGTTGTACGATCACGCCTATATCAGACTCAGCACCAACGGCACCGCCTGGACGACCATCTGGACCAACTCCGAGGAAGTCGCGGACAATTCCTGGATGACAATGGAGTACGACATTTCCTCCCTGGCTGATAATCAGCCGGTCGTTTACATCCGCTTCACCATGGGCACTACTGACGGTTCCTGGGTGTACTGCGGCTGGAATATCGATGATCTGGAGGTAATCGGCTATCGCTGCGGATACACCGAACTGGTCATTACCACCGAATCATTGCCCGACTGGACGGTCGGATATGCCTATTCACAGCAACTGACCGCGGGCGGCGGTTTTGGCACCTTGACCTGGTCCGATAAAAACAACGATTTGATCGGTACCGGTCTGGCATTGTCGGCATCAGGGTTGCTTTCCGGTACGCCGACGACCCCGGGTCCTGTTTCATTTATCGCGCAGGTGACCGATGAGAATATGAACGGCGATGAAAAGGCCCTGGCCTTTGGCATAAATGCAATGCTTGAAATTACAACGGAAAGCCTGTCTGCAGGTGTCGAGGGTGAAGCGTACTCACTCCAGTTCACCTGCGCCGGCGGTACCGGCCCCATCACATGGACAGACATGAACAACGATCTGAACGGCACCGGACTCAGCCTTTCCGCGACCGGACTTCTCTCGGGAACACCATTGCATTGGGCGAGCATCAATTTCACGGCCCGGGCCGCGGATGTTGTCGGCGCCGTCGATGAAAAAGCCTTCGTGCTTTATATCGCACCATCCTATCTGTGCGGTGATGCCAACAATGATGAAACCGTCAATCTCCTTGATGTTACTTTTCTAATTAATTACATCTACCGATCCGGGCCGGAACCATCGCCCCTGGATGCCGGCGATCCTGACGGCAATGGAGCCATCAATATCCTCGACGTTACTCATTTGATCAGCTACCTGTACAAAGATGGCGCGGCTCCGATATGTCCTTGATAAATATTGAATATGAGAAAGGACAGCCTCATGGCTGTCCTTTTTTATTTGTACTATGCCAAATCATTATTCATAGCGAAGAGCATCGATGACATTGATATTCGCCGCCCGGTAAGCCGGATATAATCCGGCGACAACCCCGATACTGGTGCAGATCGCCAGACTGTAAATCACCCATTCCCAGGGAATAATCATCGCCTCGCCAAGCACCGCTCGATTGACACCAAGGCCGCCCACAATACCGATCAATCCCCCGATCACTCCCAGTACCGCCGCTTCAATAAGAAACTGGAAAATAACCACTCTCCGCCGCGCCCCGATGGCCCGGCGCAGGCCGATCTCGCGGGTCCGCTCCGTGACGGCCACCAGCATCATGTTGGCGATACCGATCCCCCCGACCACAAGCGACACCAATGCAATCAAAATTATGAAATTAGCCAGCTCGACGTTGGTTTCCTGAATCGTCGAAAGAAAGAAATCCTGCCGCCTGACAGCAAAATCATTGTCCTGATCGGGCCGTAAGCGATGATTGCGCCTCAGAATCGTCTCTATATCGAAAAGAGCCTCGTCATAACTTCCGGCGTCTTTCAATTGCGCCAGTATCTGGTCCAGATGATCCACACCGAACAGCCGTTCCTGAGCAGTCGTCATAGGAACAAAAATCTGCTCATCGGGGCTGGACCATGACTCCCCCTTCGCCTTCAACACCCCGATAACCTCGAATCGCTTCGCCCTGATATAGACCGCCTGCCCGACTGCAGGCTGTTCGCCGTACAATTTCTGGCGAATAGTCGCACCCAGGACACAAACCCGCGAGCGCTCCGCCAGATGACTCTGAGTAAAAAATTCCCCCTCGGCAAGTTTCTCATTGTTGACGGTTTTGTATTCGGGAGTCGTCCCCATGATACGACAGGTAAGATTATTATCCATGTATTCGACAGGTGCATTACCGGAGAAAGCGGGCACGGTGGTCGTGATGACATCCGAGGTTCGCTCTATTTCTTCGGCATCCGCTTCCGTCAGGTTGATGACATTGGAGGAAGTCGCTATACCCCGGTGATGCCCATGAGCCGGGCGGATCATCAATACATTCGATCCCAGCGATTCAAGCTGCCGGGCGATATTCGCCTTGGTGATCTCCCCGAGAATGACTACATACAAAACCGCCGCAATTCCTACCGCAATCCCTATCAGCGTCAACACCGACCTGAGAGGATTGGCCCGCAGGCTCTGCAGCGCCATTTTGATGTTTTCGAAGAATAGCATATCTTGAATAGAACCGTTGCCGGTGGTTCTTATCGGCCGCCTGGTTGTGAATTGCTGGTACCGAAACTCCGGCTGTTCCGGATACGCTCCTGTATCTGGTCATTATCTGCTTTCAGTCGCGATGTCATCGGAACACCGATGATATCATTCTCATTCAACCCGCTGAGAATAATCGTCTGTTTGAAATCGGATAATCCTATCTCCACCTGCCGCGGGACAAATGATTCGCCCTCCTTGACCATGACCATACGCACATATGTTTTTTCACTTTCCTCGCGCGGCATATTGAGCACCATGGTCGGAACCAGCAGGACTTCATTTTCCTCGATAATGGTGATTTCGACGGTGGTATTCATTCCTGATTTCAATTTGCCTTCCCTATTTTCCACCTGGATAACGACATCGAAAAGAGTCACATTCTGATCGATCCGCGCTTCGGGCGCGATACGCACGATCTTCCCCTTGAATCTCATTTGCGGATAAGCCTCCGCAACAACCATGGCCGGCTGGCCGACACCTACCTTACCCACATCGATTTCATCAATGCCGGCCTCGATATAGACCGAATTCATGTCCGCAATATCGGCAATCGGCGTTCCACCGCTGACATTGCTGATACCGGACGCGATTATTTGCCCCTCTTCGACATATTTCTGCAGAATAATACCGCTGATCGGCGCCCGGACAATAGTCTCATCGAACTGAATCTGCGCCCGGTCGAAAATGGTCTGTGCACGGACCATCTTTCCCTTTGCCTGCGCCAGAGCCAACACTGCCTGATCCAGCTCCTCTTCTGAAATCAATTTCTTTTCGAAAAGCTGCTGGCGCCTGTAATGATTATCAGTGGACTGCTTCAATTCTGCCGTGGCGATATCCAGGTCGGCTTTGGCCTGGTCCAGCTCCGCTTTGACATCGGTCTGATCCAGCCGCGCGATCAAGGCATTTTTCTCGACGAAATCCCCTACTTCAACCGGTAAATCCTCAATCCGGCCGCTGGCCTTCGACTTAATTTCGATCCGGTCAATCGGGGTAACAATCCCGTTGGCCGAAACGACAACTTTGAACGTTCCCAGTTCCGCCTTGTATTCCTTGAATCCGGGGCCGCCGTTTTCCTTCTCGCTGGTGCCTCTGGTGCTATAGAAAACCGCAACCGGTATGATAACTATCATGAAAAAGAAAATCCCGATTATACCGCCCCGTTTCTTCTTGCGGCCATTCGCAGTATCATTTGAACTCATATTTATAATTTCCCTTTTTGGATTCTGAAACCTATGCCAAATTTTGGACCACCGGTCCTTCAAAAAGACTAATATAAACTTAACCTTCCTGCAATTCAAGAGGCAAGAACTCCTTATTATACCGGCAGGGCTCCGAAAAGACCGGTTTTATCTGCAAATCAAAAGCCCCGGCCGACAGACCGGGGCTCATTTTGCCAAAATATTTATTTCCATTTAGCCGGCCAGGGTAACCGGCATTCCCATCAGCGGCCAGATAAGCCATATAAACAAAGCCAGCACCAGCAGCAGCAGAATACTGGCTGGAACGCCGGCCATAAAAAATTCGCCGCTGGTGAACTGTTTGCTTTCATAGGCAATGGCGTTTGGCGCCGCACCGACAAGAAGCAGAAACGGCATACCGGCCACAACCAGCGATGAGAAAAACACCACCTCCGGCGCGACATTCAAATATGGGGCTATTACCAGCGCCACCGGAAGCGAAATGGCTATCG
>JBFMFJ010000161.1:0-7787 GCA_040752235.1 Candidatus Zixiibacteriota bacterium
TATCGAACAAAGTGTTGTCTACGATTACATTAACGCCGATAGCCATATCTCCAAGCCATTCCACCTCCACGGAAAGTCCCAGAAAGTAAACCTCTCTCGCGCCGCAGTCCTCGATCGGATCCCGATAGAATGATTCATATGTTTTGCTGCTGACTGTAACGTTGTCGCCCCCGTCATAATATATGGTTGATGCATATTTACAGTTACGCAAATCCAGCCAGTCCATTGCGGTATCAACCTTGTCCGCTATCAACTCAATGTAGAAAAACGGATAGTCATGGGTTTGATATATGTTATATAGCATCTCGCTGTTGAGCGGACAGGCAAAGCAATAAGTGGTCGTCGCCACCTCGGCCAGGACGCTGTGCGTAAAAGTCTCATTACTGGTGTTGTTCCACTGGCTGTCCACGGTCGCCCCGGCCAGAGCATCGACATAGTGGGCATCAAAGGGAAAGGTATCCGGGGGGGCGGAATAACTAATATGAGTCTCCTCATTAAAAACGGCGGCGATGGCCATAATATTATCTTCACTTATCATATAAAAGCCGGCATCAACGGCGCTCCATTCGACCGAAAACTGCAGGCTGTCCATATAATCCAGCGATATTGCGGTATCAAGAGCAAAATCGAGAAAACCAAAGTGATATTTATCGCCGCTGTACATATAGTAACGCGAGCTCGGCTCGACAATGTAGACTACCAGACGGCCCTCATATGGGGCGGCCACGCCCTGTCCGGCATGCACCACGCCGGCGTTTGCCATACCGTAAGCGCAGATAAACCCGATACATAGCAAAGCAAACAGCGCAGTGACAATAAAATGGATTCGTAACATGATATATCCCTCCGTAAATAACCCGACCAGAGTAGTCAGGAAATTCAATGACTCATATAAAATATAACAATAGTATACAATTCGGTCAAGTATTAATATTTGCTTTTAAAAGGGAAATAAAAAAGGCAGGATAGCCTCCTGCCCTTTATTCGAGAAAAGCCTTTGCTCACATTTTAATTTTCACAGCGGCAAGAATGGAAAAATTGGTATACATATAGTCAGGAATATCCGACTTGTTGTCGATGTAGTCAATCTGGAGTGCCGGTTCAATCAGGCTTCCGGATCGCAGAGGGAATGGTTTCTGAACAGACAGGAAGTATTTCCACTGATAGTCATGCCGGTCTCTGAAAATATAGGGCGGGGTCGAAATGCGATCATCAATCAGCGCATATTCGGTAATCAGAAAGTCCTTATCCCAGTATCCGACACCACCGGAAACAATGAAATTGGGCACGACAAAAGTCTTGAGGATTCCGGTCATGGACTGGCCCTCATATACCGAGGCCCAGGGCGAGAGGAATCCGGTCGAACCGCCCGGTATAGTCATGACGTCGGGATTTTTGAAACTTCTGTAGATATATATCAGGCTGAGTCCGATTTTATTTCCCATCGAGCGGGAGTACCTTGGCGAAACGTAAAATGATTTCAACTGACCGTCTTTCAGTGTATCACGGTTCGGATTAAGGAATATTCTATCGCTGGTATCCGGCGTTGTTACATAGGTCAGATTTTTCCATGAGTAGCCGGTTTCGAAGTCAAAGGCGTTCGAGCCCAAAAATTCAAAACTCTGCGTACCGCCGACAAATAATTCATGAGTATCATTGTCGGCCATCATATCAAAGGTGGTGAGGATGCCGTATTCGTTAGGTTCCGCTTTCAACTCATTCGAATATTTGGCATTGTTATAGGTCCAGCCGATTCTGAATTGTGATACGGCGGCAGGCGAAAAGCCGAACGAGATATAACTGTCATAATTATCAACATTATAAAACTGGAATTGCTTGCGATAGACGGTCGAATTGAAATTGCCGTTTATATACAAGGAAAAGCGGGAAGAGTAACCAAGGGGGAGGTAGGTGAATCCTATATCACCCTTAAAATTACTGAGCTGTTCCAGGTCCCGGTACAGAGTATACTCGTTTTTAAGATTGATTTCCAGACCGGATAGGGGGTAAACCTTCACCGAGACTTTCGCCGAAGTGTAGGCATCATCGGCTGAACTGGTATCCTGTACCAGATTATCAGTAAAACCTTTGGCCGCCTGGAATTCAATTTTTGTCTGAGCCGCTGACGGGCAGGACATGACTATGGTTAATGCCAATATCGCGAAAAGATGGATTGTCAGTCTACTCATCGACAGACACCTCCGGCGCAGGCGCCGCCTCCGGCAGCCCCGATGCCTATTCCGATATCAGAGCCAAATCCCTCATCCGATGTAAAACCGCAGCGGTTTTCGGTCAGGGCACGGGCGCTAAACCTTTTCTTGCCGAATTTGTCATAATTTGTCAAGAGAGCGTCATCAATGGCAGTCGCTTTCAAAGAGGCCGAAAAATTGATAAAACCCGACTGTCCGCCGGTGTCTTTCATATAATCAGGGTCGGCATCATTGGGAATACCGTCGCCGTCATCGTCAGGGGCATTGTCGTTTATGCCGTCGCCATCAAAATCGGCGAAACCGACATCGGCGTCCGTCCCGGCCAGAGTTATTCCGGGCATAACTGCCAGAAGGGCCAGCCCGAACAGCACGGTCGGAATGAGAAGCAATCTTCTGAATTTTCTCATTGTTGATTTTCCCTCTATTGGTTGGTTTGCGATAATAATGTCACCTCCAGTTGTCGGTCCTTCCGGGACAATCCCTTGTCATTTGCTAATAAATATATTGATATTCGACAGTGGCGTCAATATCTATTAAACCGGTCTTTATGATTTAATATATATCAATTGGTAAAGTATTGAGGGCGCATAAGGAAACGGCGGGCATCAATGACGCCCGCCGTTTGATTTTCCGTTCTTCATATTTTATTCACAATCCGGGGCCGGCCCGCCTTTGTACAAATAATTTATCAGATAGGTGATATCAAGCATATTGCAGTTTCCCGATGAATTCACATCTCCTGCAATTTCCGGTACAGGCGCCGGTCCGTTTTTGTACAAATAGGTGACCAGATATGAAACATCAAGAACATTCACAGCGTTGCTTCCATCCGCATCGCCGCACAAATAATACAGCGTGACAGTCCCTTCACTAAGGTCGGGATTGTAATCCAATATTGGTCCGAAAAACATGGGATTGTAAGAGCTGTACCCGTCAAGGACTATGTTCGTCATCTGATCAAAGGTGGCGTTTCCGGCGATTGTGAAGTACAGTTTCAGTACCGGACCGGCACCGGCCGGAAGCAGCGGAGTATCGGTTTCGTAATTAAGCAGCGAAAAGGCGATGCGTTTGTTCAATGGATCAAAGCTGATGGCTTTTTGCTGATCGAAATAATTGGTTCGACAACCCTCCGTCGAAAAATGATCGTAAGTAAGATCAAGCGTTCCCGAATATTCAACCGGTATTCTAATCATCTCAAGAGGCACCGTATTGCGGCCATGTATTACCACTTCAACAAGACCGCCCGGATTCCCCATGGCCCGATTGCCGACCAGAGAATCGGCCAGGACGGTAATATACTGAGTTGTTTTATAGGTCAGAGTATCCGCACCGGCATTTACCGTAAGCGACACATTGAAACGCCCCGGCGTCGTATAGGTATAGTCGAGAGACGGCTCGTTCGATGAGGCGCCATTGCCAAAATTCCAGATCCAATCCTCGACCTGAAGTTCGCTGTATCCGTTAAAAGCGACGGTTAAAGGAACGCGGCCCCAAAGTGTATCGGCCGTCAGATAAACTCGCTTATCCGGTTTGATGTTGATTATGGCCGATTCCACCATCGAGGCACAGCCGGTCCAGGGACAATAGAGATTGTCAATAGTGTACCAGGCGTTGTGACTGCCGCCCCAACCATAATTGAAATGGACCTGGGTCGCTGAATCGGTCTGGCGCCAGCCGTCGCCCACGATGGAATGTGAGTAAATTCCATATTGAAATGGCTGGTCCAGTTCAATCTGAGCCTTGAGGAGATTCGACCACTGGGTGTAACTGTACCTGGCCCGGTCTTTTTCTTCAATACCCTCATAGTATCTGAAATAATCCATAAATATACCGGGGACATTAAAATGGTAGGCGCCCGAACCGCAGACGCCGTAATGCATTCTTACCGCCACTCCGACCTCATAGCAGAGTTCGGCGACGGCGTTTTGTTTTTCCAGGGCATCATAGATGCCGCATGAATTGCCGATATTGTCCCAGTCATAGGGATCGTTGAAGTAACCGGTCAGGAACATTGCGGGGCTGGTACCTCCGCATGATTGATCACCGTACCAGTAATAGGTTAATGAATCAACACCCTCGCGAGGCCATTGATGGTACTTCATAATTTGTGCTGAAGCGGTCGCCACGCAGCCAACCACGCAGGTCCCGCCATCACCCGGCGGACAGAAATTGTTGTAGGGCGCACCCTGATGCCAGACGGAGGTTAGAAGGGGGCCAAGCTCCTCCATCGGCTGAAAGCTTTTTGAAGTCAATTCTTCATTAAAGACGGCTTCACCGACAAGGAACTTATCCCACTCCTGTCTGTGAAAGGGGGCAACCAGAACCGGATCCTGATCCGAAGGAACCGCCTCAAGACTGCCGTAAATATCAGCAAAGGACCGTAGTTCATATTGCAGGACTTCCTTTATCATGGCTTCAAATCCCTGTGTCCGGCTGACATCGAAATTAGACTCATCCGAATAAACCTTTACGGGATGCAGGTTTTTGAGTGAAGGCACGATAATGTAACCCTGGGGATAAATATGAAAGCACCGGGCAAGGATGGTGTCATTCACGACTATATCATCCGAACCGATGATTTCCGGGGTTGTCAGCCCATCCCATTCTCCTTCATGGAAGACCATGTAATTGAGCCAGTTAACGGCGATCTGATGCGCCTCCTCGGATGTGGCCGTTTCGGCGTATCCAGTAGCCGTAAACAAAACCAGCATTGACATGGTAATACAAAATGCAATTATGGCATTATAAATCGGTCTGTGCATAATAACCCCTTCAATAATTATTTGTCCTTTGCATTGGGTAGACCTTTGCAGCACATTAAAATATAATATCGTGTCTAATATTGTCAAGCTTAAAAGATTTTGCCCGTCCGGTATCGGAGGGATTTAAGCAATGGGTGGCTGATTCAGGAACGTTTCGACATTTCTGTTTACGAATTAGCATAAACATATTATATTGGATACGAATGGGATGACAGGAAGAGGGCCGGCCTTTGGCCTGAAAGGCCGGATGTGAATTATATAGAATAATCTGCCGGGAATAAAAGTATTTTAATCAAATTATCATATCGGCGCGTCAATATAATCAATCATTGACGTTTTTTTGCTTGAGAGGGACTATGCTCACCAGAATTGTAATAATTGTCTTTGCCTTTGTTGCTATACCGGCTGTTTTACTCGGATCGGTCGATTCTCAGTGGAAATGGCTGGAGTTGTCAAAGACGGCGGATTCTCTGCATAAAATCAAGGATTTGGATTCAGCCATCGCTGTGGGCCGAACGGCCTTGAGAATGGCCGAACTGGCGCTTCCTCCCGAAGATACGGCCCTGGCGAATATAATGTTTATGTTGGGAGTCTATCTGTTCGAGGATAAATCATATGGGGAATCCGGAGTATATTTAAATCAAGCTCTATCAATAAGGGAGAAGGTCTTTGGTGTTGAACATCCTGTCGTTGCCAGCACGATTTTCGAATTGGCAAGGCTGCATAATCTGCTTGGTAATCATAGTCTTGCCGAGCAGCTTCTCAGGCAGTCGCTGGCAATACGTCAGAGAATCCTTCAGCCTGGTGATATAGCTATCGCCGAAAGCTACCAATATCTGGCACTGGTTTGCCGCAATCAGAATAAATTATATGATGCCGAAGAAAATTACCGCAAGGCGATTGAAACCTGCATAAAAGCAAATGAAAAGGGTGATACCTTAAGAGCATTTGGTTTGGGGGAACTGGGAGTCACATTAAGGAGACAGGGCCGAATTAAGGAAACCCGCGAGGCTACTATGGAAAGTCTTAAAATCAATTTGAGACTACATGGCCCTGAAAATATCTATGTGGCAAGGTGCTTTTCCAATCTCGGTTCCCTTAATGCGGAAATGGGTGATTATTCTGCCGCGGAGGATTATTATAGACGCTCCATCATGATCAAAAATAAATGCGTCGGCCCCAAGCATCCTGATGTTGCGTTGACTCTCTGGTCTCTCGGTGATTTGTACTGTTACCTGAATAATTATGCGCGAGCGGAGGAATTGCTGTCGCAAGCTCTTGACATTTATATAGAAACCTTTACTGAAAACCATATTGCCCCGGCTCAACTGATAAATGCTTTGGGTGTACTCTATCGCAAAATGGGGAACTACGAGAAAGCCGAAGAACATCTTTTACGCTCCTATGATATTACGGCGCGTTTGTTTGGTGAAGAACATGCTAATTTGATACATTGTCTGATTGATTTGTCCCTGATTTATCGAGATTGCGGAAAATACACCGGTGCTGATACACTTCTTGAAAAGGCGTTGGCAATATGCCATAGAATGTTTCCTCCACAACATCCTATGGTTGCAGATATTTTAAATAAACTGGCTATAATTGACCTTAAAAAAGGTAACCCGGACCGGGCCAAGATATTGGTCGACAGCGCCCTTATCATGAACCTGGATCTCTATGGCGAAAAGCACGAGAAAATAGCAGAATGTGATGAGACATACAGCAATTATTTCGACTATTTGGGTGACATGGATTCCGCCTATTTTTATGCCGGTCGTGCCTGCCTGATTCAGATGTCGAATTTTAACGATAATGCCTTTTGTATGTCCGAAAATGATGCACTGGTCTTCTCGAAATCATATAAGCATTACAGGGATAAGTTGCTGTCGTGCTATTTCAGGAAAGATGATATCAGTGATTCGACTACAAGATCGATCCTGGATATCATACTCTCCAGTAAGGGGCATGTCTCGGACAGAATTTTCGAGCGACAACGGTCCATCGCCGAAGAAGGGGACACAACAATCAACAATATCGTGAGAATGTTAAAAACGGCAAAATTCAGTTTATCGCGCCTGTATATCGATGGTATGAACAGAAATCCAGGGGGATACAAGGAGAATATGGATTCCCTTTTGAGCCTCACTGACAGCCTGGATGGCGAGCTGTCCCGCCGGAGCGTCAGTTACAGGCGTCACAAAGACTATCTGGATATAAGCGAAAAGCGGCTTGCACAAAAAATGCCTGATGATGCCGCCATGATTGAGTACCTCGAATATAACAGGTCAAGGCCGGGTTCGATTGATATTGAACCGTGTTATCTGGCTGCAATAATCAGAAAGGGCCGCAATCCGGTAATCATCGACCTGGGAAGGGCCCACATTATAGACAGTATTGTTGATGAATATCGGCAACACATGTTTGATGTTTCCCTGCAGGTCGGACAATTGATACAATCCAATATGGATTCTTATAGAACAATCTGCGCGGCTTTGAATAAAAGCATTTGGAATCCCATTAGTGACTATATAGGGAACAGTGAATTACTGCTAATAGCGCCTGATGGTGAACTCAACAATATTTCTTTTGCCGGACTTCTGATCGATAATAATCACTATCTTGCTGAAAGGTATGTTGTGCATTATCTGTCCGCCGGAAGGGATATTTTCAGGTATAATGAACAGCCCATGACGGGAACCGGATTGTTCGCAATCGGTGATCCCGATTATGATGCTCCGGTGTTTATGCGGATACCGGGCCGGACTGCAGTCCCGGTTCAGGAGACGACTTCTTTTGAATACAAGGATAGGAGTAT
>JBFMFJ010000162.1:0-7745 GCA_040752235.1 Candidatus Zixiibacteriota bacterium
TCTCGAGGAGAAACTGAAACTGGCGCGGGAGACTTTTCGGCTGGCCGGTGTCGAAGATGTTATCGAACTGGTTGCCGGTGATGCCCGCGAGCATATAAGCGATCTTGATTATATTTCGTTTTGCTTTCTTGATGCCGAGAAGGAAGTTTATCAGGACTGTTATAATCTGGTTATTGATAAAATGAAAAGCTGCGGTCTGTTCGCCGCCGATAATGTCATCAGCCACAGGGATATTTTACAGCCGTTCCTTGATTTTGTGGAATCGGACAACCGGGTCGATTCGGTCATCGTCCCGATCGGCAAAGGCCTCCTGCTCTGCCGGAGGATCTGATTTCAAGGTCCATTTCTCTAAAGCAGTCTTAAAAAATCGGCTTGTCATTTTTCATAAGATAGATTAGATTGCCAATAATCGAGTCGGCATCTTGTTGGATGGCAAATGAACATAATAAAATGACGAGCAGCAAAAGTAGGCAAAGGCGAGCGTCAACTGAAAAGATTTCCTACTCTTGCCAAAATGGGAAAAGAAGCCAAGGAGATTTCGAATGCAACACACTGGCTTCGCTATTCTAGGCGTAGTCCTGATGCTTATCAGCATAGCAGCAGGTTTCGGTGGCTTCGTTTACATGAGAAATACAGGGCTTAAGGACGATGTCGGGTGCAGTACCGTCATCGCTAGTCTTCTGTTTATTGCTGTTGCCGCTTTGGCCTTACTGGGGGGTTGGTACTGCTTTAGCATGGCGTATCGTTAAGACGTAAGTTTCGGTAGGTCAAACCGACTTGTGGCTTAGGGATTTCCTTAAATCAAGAATCAAGCAATTATTTTCTCGTCCGAGTGTAACTTGTGCCAATGGCACAGGAGAAATCAGCACCAGTAGGAAAGGAGTCTCTTGACTCCTGCCATATTTTATCGGATGGCGAATGATACAGAATTAAAAGAACGGGCAGATCCCTCACAAAACTCAGGAGACCTGTGGTTTTCTGCTACGCACATAACATTGGAGGTTATTCCTATGCTTCGACCGTTAGGTGATAAACCAGGCAATCCCAAAAAACTAGGTTGTTTTATTATTATTCTAATTTTGCTTGGATTCATAGCATCTGTAGTATTATTTGGGTGGGGGTGGATTAGCGATATTATTCATCCATGATCCCCAATTATAATTCGTTGAATTGGTGATTTCGCAATTTTTAGTTGATAACTGAGACTGGCTATGATTTGTAGGCTTTGTTTAAAACAAAAACCTCTTTGTAATTCTCATATAATCCCAGAGTTTTTTTATAAAATGATGTATGACGAAAAGAGGCGAATGATAAAGCTCTCCGCAGTGCCTGGTGAGAGAAATTTGTACAGGCAAAAGGGCATATATGAGAAGTTACTTTGCAATGATTGCGAACAAATTATTAATAAATTTGAGAAACATGTGAAGCATGTTTTTTATGATGAAATGCATCACCAAGAGACTGGAAATACCAATGAGATAAAGCTGATTGATTTGGATTATGATAATGTTAAGCTTTTCCAATTGTCCCTACTATGGCGAGCAAGTATCGCCTCAAATCCTTTCTTTGAGTCTGTGAAGTTGGGCAGGCATGAAGAAAAAATAAGAAATATGATAATTAGTAGAAATCCTGGCGATGTCAATGAATATGGATGTATAATTATTGGTTTATATACAAAAGAGGTTGGTACTTTTGATGCTATTATAAAGCCAGAAAGAGGAAGGGTCGAGGGACATTATGCCTATAGGTTCGTTCTTGGAAGTAACCTATGGTTATATCTAGTATCAAAACACACAAATCTATTTGAAAGAAAAAAGTATTTCCTTCAAAAAAACGGCACAATGATTTTAAAATTTTTTCCCGCTGAAAAAGCGCCATTTATCCTAAAAATGATAGATAATTTAAGAAAAACGGGCAAGTTGGCATAAATCACGTCATTTATAATCATTCGCATTCTCTCCGTATCTCCTATGACAACATGAATCTGATAAATTGGGGGTGGGGGCGTGCCGATATCAAGAAATATGAGATTTCTTCCCCCTTTAATGGCATTGCTGGCTATGGCGGTATTATCTATGGCCGGATATGCCGCCGAGACGCTCTATCCGGGCGGGTATAATATTTCCAGCGGATATGCTGTAAGCGCTTATAATATAACAACTTCCGATACGCTTGTCATCACCCGGACAGTCCGAAATAATGAGTCATTTTCCATCACCGGCCTCTATTTCTCCGAAAATATTCCGCCACAGTTGCAGGTTGCGGCGCATGCCATTGCCATAAATGGCGCCGGTATTAACTACCAATATCAAGCCAATCTGACCGATTCGATTGTCGGCGGCTATGACAGCTATTACTGGGTGGTCGATGATCCCGAAAGCCCGGCCACTGTCCAGAATACGCTGTCGCCCGGCGACAGTCTGTCATTCCGGTTGAAACTGACCGCGATGTTAGCGGGGCAGTATCAACTGCCGCTGCATACGACTGTGTTCTATGGCAACAACAGCGGCTTTTTCTCGACCGATGACATGTATACCATCACCGTCAGTGGTGATGAGATCGACACCATCCCGCCCTCGCGCATCACCGATCTGAGAGCCGAACCATAGAACTGTCAGGTCACAATTTCACAATTTACGTTGTGAAATCCATTCATGATTTCATGGTCTGCGACAAGACCTGACAGAACATAGAAAGCGACCTCATCCAAATTCTATCCCACTTGTTATTTTTCATAGAAATAGATATATTCAAGGTCGAAAATTTACAGGGGAGAACCGTCTATGCGCCTGCCGAATGTCAACCTATCCAGGATAATTGTCTTATTTTTTATAATACTCTCTGGCGGATTTTGTCCGGCTGTCGAGAAACAGACTCTAAATCAAAATGTTGACAGCACTATTGCTCCAGTCTTTGCTGACTCTGCTATGGATGTCATGCCTGTTAATTACAATGACGGTCCGCATGTGTACTGGCACAATGACACGCTGGCCACCGTGATATATCTCTGCGACAGCGTGCTGGATAAATTTGACATTGCCGCAACCGATACGCTTCGCTTCTATGGTCTCTGCTGGGACGGCGAAACCGAATACAAAATCCCGGTCGGGGAGCATCAGGTGCCGCCATGCGAATATCAGAACGTTTCGAAGATTTTTGCCATCAGTGATATTCATGGTGAGTATGAATCGTTGGTGGATATATTGATTAATGCCGGTGTTATCGATGATGATTTAAGATGGAGCTGGGGCGAGGGACATCTTGTTTTCAACGGCGATATTTTCGATCGCGGCGATAAAGTAACCGAATGCCTCTGGTTAATATATCGGCTGGAGCAGGAGGCTATTCAGGCGGAGGGAGCTGTTCATTTCATTCTGGGCAATCATGAACTGATGGTGCTTCGCGGCGATAATCGATATGTAAATGAGAAATATCTCGATGGCATCGTCAAAAGAACACGTATCAGCCATGAGGATCTTTTTGGCCCCGATATGGAGCTTGGCCGGTGGCTTCGCTCGAAAAATACGGTAGAGAAAATCAATGGAATATTGTTCGTTCATGGCGGGCTTTCTCCATATGTGGCGGCTAAAGAATACAGCTTGCTGGAAATCAATGATGCCGTGCGCCGCTCGCTCGATCTGCGCTCATCGCAACTGGCCTTCGACAGTGAAGCGCAGCTTCTATTCAAGTCGAGAGGGCCATTCTGGTACCGCGGGTTTTTTTACGGGGTGGAAGACGATTATCCGCAAATCACCGGCGTCGGGGTGAGTTCCATTTTAAGTCAATATTCAGCGGATGCCATAGTCGTTGGTCACTCAGAAATCGACAGTGTTTCAGCGCTATATGAAAATCGTATTTATGGTATTGATGTCTCCCTTGAAGATCTTGGTCACTATGAGGCATTGCTCTGGCAGGATGGAGTATTTTATCGAGTTGAAGAGGACGGCGAGTTGCGGCCAATAGAATAAATCCAGCAGGGCAGGAGTCTCCGGACTCCTGCCGCACACAATAAGGTGGTGTCAGGTGCCCTTCATTTCATTCAGGATCTTCGACAGGGACCTGACACCACTTTTAATTGATGCGCTACATCTTTTGATTAACAAGCATCATTCCGGCGGAACCATGCATCCCAACTTATAGCAGAGACACAGCTCACCATAGAGATCGCGGCCATGGCACTCCCAGCAAATCATTTCGCCGGGCAGTTTACAGGACGGGCTTGGCGTGCAATAGTAGACCGGTTCAAGGAACAATAGGCAGTCATTAGGCTTGGCCTGGGTTTCACCCGGGAAGACCGCGGCAAGGCCGATTCCAATGGCCAGCGCCACCATGAATGTCGCTGATAACATAACAGCTTTCTTCATGCATCTCTCCTTTCACCTGATGGTTGACGGACATTGTCCGTTGTCATAGTGCTGCGGTTGCAATATATCTCCGAACAACCGGAGAATTTCAATTATTCAGATTATCAGGCTTTTGATTGTGATGCCGTGCAAAGGAGAATATGACGGAATCTTTGCCTGTGGATTAAAAGCTAAAGATAATCCATCCAACTGTCAATGACAAAAGCGTTATGGAATTTAAATTATCTGATAAATAAATTTCTCCGGCACTGTCGATGCCGGAGAAATTCGAAAAAATACGCCTGAGATGAGGCTATGGTTTATTTGCTTCCACCGCCGAACAGGTAGCCGAAGACTATATTAAATTCGACACCGTTATAATTCTTGCGATTTCCAATCGGGTTGTCAAAGTCGGCCATAATGTTATATAGACCGCAAGCGCCGAGAGTGAATTTCCTTCCCAGCAGAAAATCAAAACCGCCGCCGATACGCCCCCCGAAGGTGGCTTCCTGCGTCGATTCATAAATCACTCTCAAGCCGATACTGCTTTTTTCCTGGCTGGCCACGAATGCTCCCGCGCCGCCCTCGAGATAGGGCCGGAACATCGTGTTGGGGTCGCTCATGGTAATATATCGGCGCCCTCCAAACATGAGTGAAGATATTATTGAAGTGTTTGTAGACAGGCCCAAATCCTCGATCCTGGTATCTGTTTGAGAACTCATGGCCGTCACCGACACGAACAGCGCCCACTTTTCATTAAGCCAATGACTGAATCCGACACCACCCATCGGCAATCCGGTTTTAACCGAGGTCAGGGCATCACTATCCAATACAGCGACTTTAGAATCGCCTGCTTCAACCCATCCGCCCAGTCTTAATTCCACCCTTGATTTTTTGTCAAGGACTCCGGCCTGAGCGGTTCCGAAAATAATTGTGATAATGATTATCAGCGAAAGCAACTTTATCAATGTTTTTTCAGACATTTCGCCCTCTCCATTTCTGTGTTTATGGTTATAGGATTATTTATATTCATTTCGATGGACTGAATTATAAAGAATGTTTTTACCCCATGATTTTCGTTGCTGGAATATTTTACGAGTAGCGGCTATCATTGTTTCGTAATTGTTTTAGAATATTTGCTTCTATTAATGACTTGATTCATCAAATTTTGTTTAATCCGATTTAGATCGATATAAATCAAAAATCAAACAAATCGCCTTAAATCCCATATAATTGCTTAGAGGATGTCACCTTTTCGCTTCTTGATTGTCATAAGGATGATGAAAGAGAAAATGGACCTGTTCTGGAAACTGGTCGAGCCTGAACACAAGGCCGCGCGGGCTTTTTGCAGGAAGTTAATGGGAAATCGCGATGACGGCGATGACCTTTATCAGGATGCACTCGTTAATGCTTTGACCGGTTTCTCCGGACTATGCGAACCGACATCATTTCGAGCGTGGCTGTATCGAATAATGATCAACACGTTCAAAAACAAAATTCGCAGAAGGGGAATTTTGTGCCAAGCCGCTTTAACGAACCAAATAGAAGAGAGCGTGGGGGGAGACAATCCCGATCCCGTTTACGCCGCCCGGAGGCGGCTCGATTTGGCCTTCAAGGTTCTTTCGGCGGAAGATCGGGCATTAGTGGCTCTGTTCGAACTCGATGGGTGGTCAATTGCGGAGCTGGCCGGGATATTCGGCAAAAAAGAGGCCAATATCAAAGTGAGGCTCTCCCGGGCGAGGAAAAAAATGCACAAGGTCCTTACCATTTCTCTTTCATTGAACGAAAAAGGCAAATCCGTGCAACCGTCAGGCAGAAAGGATGAAATATGCGTTGCCGTCAAGCCAGGAAAAAACTGATCGAGTTGGTCCTGGCGCGAGTACCGCTCGATCGGGATGGTGAATTAATGGAGCATTTGTCGAAGTGTCCCGCCTGTGCCGCACAGGCCGAGGCCGCTGTCGCTCTTAATTCCGATTTTGAATCTGCGCGCGGGCACGATAACTCGGACTCTATTTCATGGCCGACGCTTAAATCCAAAGTTGAAGCGCGGGTCATGACGCAAATCAATGAGCGTAAAAAGGAGAAATCAATTATGGCCGGCATTTATTACAGGGCCCGAAGGCGCCCCAGATTCAGCATTGGCGTGGCCGCCTTTGCGATTGTGATTATGTTATCACTTATAATCCCGATCAGGTATGATAAAACGGTCGGCTATGAGGTCGCCTTTGCCGGAGTTGACAAAAACCTGGCTATGGATGGTGACAAAATCGCCCTGCTTCTGGATAAACTCGGTGTCGATGACGCCGAGGTCGATGTTACCGACTGCGACACAACCTGTAAAGTATTTATCAAGAAATTAAGATCGGCCGATGATGCCGATCTGGTCATTGCCGCCTTTTCTGATATTGACAATGTCGAATTACTTGAAGATGTCAAACCTATTCGTGAATCGTCTCTGGGAAACATTATTAAGGTGGTGACCAGTACGATTTCTATCAGTGAGAGACATCGGCAATCCATGCAGGAGGCGAAAAAAATTATTTGGGAAAAACTTGGGGACAGCGTCGACTGCAACGAATTTATCTGGATGGCTACGGGTGATGACAGCGGATCCATCGTCCAGATTGATATGCAATCCTGTGTCGATCAGGCAGGGGATCGGCACAATATTCTGTATATCAGCGAGAACGAGAGCGTTTTTACCGAAGACGGAGTGGCCAAATTGGCAGTCAATTGCCTAGATCCGAGCAAAGACCGGGATATCATATGTATTCCTCCTGACGGTAAAATAGATGATTCCACGCTGAGTATGTTGCGGTCAAAAGGCCTGACCGTGATTTTCCGGGATTCGGCTGATATTGACTATGACAATCTTGAGGAATGGGTTGAGAAAAATGAGGACGGTGATAATGATGATTATATCGGCAAGGAGGCATCTGTCATTCCGGATAAATTTGTGCTTTCACAAAACTATCCCAACCCATTCAATCCGGATACGCGAATAGACTATTATATTCCGACATCCCAGCATGTCACTCTCGATATTATCAATACCAATGGCCGGCTGGTCAGGACGCTGGTTGATAATTATCAGGAATCCGGCTGGCATTATGTGGAATGGGATGCGACCGATGAAAACGATAATAAGGTCGCAACCGGCGTTTACCTGTACCGAATAAAAGCCGGCGACTTCAGCGAAACGAAGAAAATGTCTTTTGTCAAATAGATTTTCCAATCCTTTCGAATCACTCGGCGGCGGGATATCATTATCCCGCCGTTTTTTTCTTTTTTTTCTATTTTCAAATTTTCCTGGTTATCACAAAGTGATTGACGGGTACGCCGAAAGAATCGTATTTTCATCTGATAGAGTTGGAAATTTGTGGAATTCGAAAATGAAGGAAT
>JBFMFJ010000163.1:0-7732 GCA_040752235.1 Candidatus Zixiibacteriota bacterium
AATACCTCTGCTTTCCTGGGACTGGGAACCATTGCTATAAGTTGCTGCACATTAAGGCGGGAGGCTGCATTGCCGCCGGCTATTACTCCATTAGATGCGAACACAAGGACCAGAGGCACCGGTGCGGTAGCCAATCCATATTTTTGAACGAATTCTGTATTCGCGGCATCGGCACGGTTCGATTCAAGCATCACCGATCCATCAACTTGACTCATTGCTTCCTGAATATTTTGTCTTATTTGATCAATTCCTGTTGCCCCAGGTTCGGTTACCAGCACAAAGGCAACATTACCTTTCGAGGCAGCGGTTTGAAGCTGCTCGGTTGTGGAAGCCAATGCCAAAACAGGCAGGCACACTATCATGAGCAGCGCGGTCAATTTTCTGTAGCTTAACATCGTCACTCCTTACTGCGTATTAAAAAATTCTCGTTATTATTATCACTAACTTACCTCGGTCTGGACTATTAAACCTGACAGACTAGACCCTTGCAGTATCGGCAGTACATCCGAATATCGAGTTCATATAGAAGTCTTAGCTGAGGCGGTCTCTATTTCGACCGCTTTAGCGGCCCTTGATTCTTTCTGTTTTTTACAGGTTTCAACCGGGTGTTGCTTTATAATGGCCCTGAGCGAAACGGCGTCCCTCTTTATCACAGCCTCCGAAACAAGATTTTTCTTCGCCCAATCAATAGCCTCAGCAGCGATCCGCGGTGCATCTGGAGCCAGTTTGTAATAGACCCATTTGCCATTTTTATCACTCTCTATCAATCGCGCCTGCTTAAGGATAGACATATGCTTGGACACGGTGGAGGGCGCCAGACTCAGAAGCTCAATGATCTGGCATACACATAACTCACCTGAGCTTAATGCCATTAGCACCCGAACTCTGTTTTCATCGCTGAGGGCCTTGGTTATGGAAAGAAACTCTCGCATAACATCTCCTACAATTCGCCAAATGTCGAATTATTATACAAAAATATCAGCAAAACGCAACAGATTTTAAATCTTTTTCTAATATATCTGCATCCCACCCATCAATTGAGTATGTTTCTGATAGTCTTGGCGGATCGGGTTTCGGATGAGCCCTCGGACGAATAAAAAACCCAATAAAAATGTAATTATTCACCGTACAATTTTACCAACAAATCGATGGTGATTCGTAGCGGGAGCTCTTATAGAGTGAATATGCTATGATTACGCCCGATTTAAAATCAATATCACATATTATCTTGACGATCGGCAGACAACACCGCATGAAAACAAATGTAGGGAGAGGACATTGCCCTGTCCCTACAGAATGTAATATTCGTAAGGGCGACCCTTGTGGTCGCCCTTTTATGCCGTACGCGGGCAGGGGTAAACCCCGCCCCTACGGTTTATATTATTTGCAAATACGACTATCGCAGCCGCTTCAGTACCGGGCTTAGAAGCCAGACCCATGCAAACGCGGCAACAAATGATATAATCGTCCCCCAGACTATGCCAAGCGTGGGATAGGTGACATATACGCCGATACCATAAACGACAATATTCGATGACGACAATATCAGTATTTTTCCGGTTGCCTGCGCGAATGCAATGCTCTGATTATAGGCCAGTATGACCATAGTTGACAGTAAAACCGCCGGGAAGGTCGTAAACAATCCGGTCCAGTATGTGCCGGCAAAGGTCGAGAGGATGACAGTAGCAGCCACGACGGCTCCCGCAAACAGGGCGCGTATGAGAAGCTGATTAAGACTGTACTTTTTCTTCGAGCTGGCCGCATCAGGAATCTTTATCAACCTGCCAAGTGCAAAGAATAATAAAACGGTGATAACGACATAGAGGATAATATTTATAGTCCAATCAGAATAAACCAGTTTCGCCGCGACTATTGCCAGTGCCAACCAGCTTATTAGGGACAGGATAATGGCCACCATCAATCCGCGTGTTGCCGCCAGAATGAAGATGAAAAGAAAAATGGTATCGATCAGCATGCCGACCGGCACTGCCGGAGTCGCTTCTGCGGCGAATGAGGCATTATGCAGCAGCGCCACAAAAACCAGCGAAACGACAATATTCGAAGGCAGATTGGCAATCAGCCCGCCAACGCGGCTGCCCAGCCTTTCGGCCAAAAATGTGGCCGCCGAAATCCAGATACCGGCCGTTACGAAAGAAACAGCGATTTTTATTAAGTCCTGTGTGTCCATAACCTTAGAGTTGTAATATAAGTGTTATGATTGAAGATGGCGGCATTTTATTCCTTGAAATACGCGAATTTATTTATAATATTGCGCCTTGTATATTCGCCGGAATATTGCAGAAGGTATGAGATTTGGACGAAAAAACTAAGATAAAAAATCAGCTAGCCGCCCAAAAGAGAAAGACGGTGCAGAAAGTCACACTCTGGGGACTGGTCGTCAATCTGGGTCTGAGCGGGATCAAGTTTTTTTTCGGCATCCTTGGCGGAAGCCAGGCTTTAGTGGCCGATGCGGTTCATAGTCTCTCTGATTCGGCCACCGACATCGCTGTTATTATCGGCGCACGTTTCTGGACACAGCCGGCCGACGAGGATCATCCGCACGGTCATGGCCGTATCGAGACAATGGTGACCTTTTTCATCGGGGCAGTCCTTGCGGTAGTCGGTATTCTGATTGCCTATAAGGCCATTCGAACAATCGACTCGCTGCACCAAAAAGGACCGGGATGGCTGGTCTTTTTGGCCGCTTGTATCTCGATAATTACCAAGGAAATTCTATATCAGTGGACGATTAAGGTTGGCAAGAGAGTCAAATCATCGGCCATGATGGCCAATGCCTGGCACCATCGCTCCGACAGTTTCAGTTCCATACCGGTTGCGATTGCCGTGCTTGGTTCCAAGATTCAGCCCTCCTGGACATTTCTCGACCATATCGGAGCCATCATCGTCGCTGTTCTGATTATCCAGGCCTCATGGCATATATTCTGGCCCGCTCTTAAACAATTATCCGATATAGGCGCCACCAAAACCGATCTGGAAAGACTCGTGTCGCTGGTTCGAAAAACTGAGGGTGTCAGGGATGTCCATGCCTTGCGAACCCGTAATATTGGGCCGGGATTGCAGGTGGATCTTCATGTCATGGTCGATCCGAATTTGTCGGTCTATAACGGTCATATTATCGCCGGCAAGGTCAAAAAACAGCTCCTTGACGAGGGGCCAGATGTGGTCGATGTTCTGGTTCATATCGAACCTTTCGAGGGCAGCACATCGCAGGCGTCCGACGTTAAACGCGATGATAGTGAGAAATCTCAGGCAGGCCCCTGATTTGACATCAAAGGAAAATGAAAAACGGAAGCCGCGATGGCGGCTTCCGTTTTTTGTAATGCCCACAGATTGACATTATGAACCGGTTGTTCCGCAAACCGGCGCGTTGCCACCCTTATACAGGTAGCTGATAGTAAAGGTTACATCAAGAATATTGATCGCGTTATTACCGTTGGCATCAGCCTGGTCCCTGCAGGGTGGTGCCTGACCGCCCTTGTACAGGTAGCTGATGGTAAAGGTAACATCAAGAATATTCACGGAACCGTTATCATTGGAATCACCAGGCGTTTCGCAGCATCCCGTCGGACATGGATCACTGGTACAATCGGCGCCTTCGGTCCATGTTCCTGAGAGAGCAGCACACTCGCCCTCGGTCAGATTGCCGCAGCTGGGATTGAGGGGATCGGTACCATAGCAGCATCGACCGACTGGCTCGGTCGGACATGAATCGGTGCCGCATGACTTTGTGATGTCCCATGTTCCTCCAAGCGCGGAGCATGCGACGCTGGTCACGTCAGCACAGGATGGTGATGCCGGATCGCCATAGCAGCATCGCCCAACCGGAACAGGACAGGCGTCCTGCGCACAGTTTTTGGTCGGATCCCAGGTGCCGCCCAGGGCAACGCACTGAGTATAGGTGTTGTCGATGCAGTCGGGCGCCGTTGGGTCACCGTAACAGCATCGTCCTGTCAGAACGGTCGGCCACTGGAATATACCGGGTCTGGCCGCGATCCAGGCTCTGGCCGCAGTGATATTATCCTCGAAAGTGTTCGAGCCGCCATTATATTCGGCCGCCAGAATCTTGACGAAAACAAGAGTATCGTTGACGCCGATATTATACTGGCCGAACACGGCTACCATATGAAGATCCTGATAAAGCGAATCTTCCATGGTCGGATTGGTCGATTCCCAGGTCGAATAGCCGGTGTAATTGACCATCATCGGATAGATCTGACCGGCGACAAACCCGTCGTTCGGGTAAACATATTCGGCATTAAGTTCCGTCCACATCGCCTTCGGATTGGGGAAGCTGTCGGTTGAACCGGTATAAGGCAGTCTATACCCGCCATAATACGAGAATCCTCCGACCCGCTTGTCGGCCTTTACGCAGTCGTCATTATGAATACTGTCATTGCTGTATTCGGCTCCGAACATATACAGCGTCTTTAAGGCAGTATTGTAGGCTGAACCGTTTTCGGAGCCGGAATCCGACGGAATATCCCAGTCAATAATATCGCCGACAAAAACCTGGCTGGCTGTTTCGTCCGAATTATTGTAGAATTTCTGTCTGACAATTATATAATCGCAGGCTCCGGAGGCTTTCGGGGCAAAATATTCGCTTGTCATGGCGATAGAGGAATCCTTGCAAAGGTAGACTCCCGAATAACCGTATTCATAATCCGTAGAACCTGTCGGATCATAAACCGGACTTTCAAGCGGGCGGAAACCTTCGGTCGAGAGCCAGTCGGCATCATACATGGCATAGTTGAAAATCGTATCATCGTTTTCAATCCAGGCCAGGAAGGGACTTCCGTCATACAGATAAACGGTGGCCAGATCATCCATGCCGCCCAGGTTTCCGGTGGTGTCGCAGTCATCGACATAATTCATGTTGGCGCCGCCGTTGCCCGTCGCTCCGCCATTGTTGCCCATATTACCGGTGTTGCTGTAAATAAGGCTCAGGCATGTTGTATTGATGATGGCCGTCTCCGGGGGTTGGAGGCTGTCAACGATAATAAGTTCAACAAATACCGAATCGACACTTCCGCCGACGGCATCAGAGGATATGATAATATATCCGTTGTAAACATGAGGGACGGAGTTGATAATGCCACCCATGTTCAAATAAACATCGACATCAGCGCTGTTGGGATCCAGGTGCGATATGGTAATCGGACCGGCATTACTGACACCAAGCCAGCCCTCATCGCCCGTCACTTCCACTGTCTGAATCGTCGAAACATGAAGTTCGGCATTTCCGATATTTTCCAGTGTAATGGAAGTATCGAGCTGTACTCCCGGCTTTGTCCAGGTCGGCTGTTCAATGGAACTGGGCGAAATGGACAACACCGGATTGGGAATAGGATTAACGCAGGGGACTCTGAACCATTTAACCGGATTCATCGACCAGCTGCCTTCCTGTACCGCCCCGCCCGGGAACTTGTCATTGACATAGAAAACATCAAGATAGTAATTCCCGGTATAGTCACCGCCAGAAGGATCAACAACAATGGCGGAAGTGAAGTCGCCGCTTAGATTCTGCATGCCAAATCGCGGCATGGAAGGATACTGGTCATGTTCGCAAACCATATCCCCGATCGAATCGCAGTGCGAAGTGTAGGTATTGGTCAGGTTGCGGGCGATATCCCAGTTGTAACCGCCATTATCCGAAACCGAAATATACAACTCGCCGTTGGCCGCGCCATCCCAGCTCAAACCGCCGGTGTACATTGCTTCGGCGCAGTCATTGTCAATGCCGCCAAAGATGTCATTAAACTGAACGAAAACGGCGTAAAACCTGCCATCGCATTCGGATAGCATCGGTTTACAAATACTCATTTCGTTCCAGGCTCCGCCGGTACAACCGCTGTCCGGCAGCTCCCAGTTGGCATCACTGACTGTTCTTATAGCACTATTAAGCTCATCCCAGTGAAGCAGACGGCTTCCCCAGAAATGGGCATAATCGCCGAGTCCCACCTCATAAGGAACCACCTCACGGGCGTTCCATAGGACGTGAAGGTAATCATCGGTATCAATGAGAACCGACATATCACCCTGGCCGAGCCAGCCGCCGACGGTCGAGTCATAGGCGGTCATATTAATCTTGGGATCCCAGGAAGCTCCCATGTTGTGGGAAACCATGTAATAAATATCATTAAATCTCTGGTTGACGCCCAATCCCGGATCGAGCCCATCACGGGCCAGAGATTCCGGATCGCCGGGGTACTGTCCCGGAGGAGCCTGCCAGATCAGTACGACTTTGGCGCTGTTTCTGGAGGCCACCACCGTCTGCGAAATGACAGGCGTGGTATCGACGATCACCGGCGGATAATCCCAGGCGCCGAGAGTATCGGAACCGACTCTTCGGAAATAGTGAATGTTCGATGATTCCGGGTCCTTGTTCTCGCTTTGCTGCGAGAAGGCATGGGTCACCGTGTCACCTTCAAAAACATGATATTCTATGGATGGCCAGAGGAAACGCCAGTCACCATAGCCTATATCAGACTGTGAAATACCGTATTTCATGGTGCTGTCCGGCACTCTCGTCTTGTAAGGAGAGAAGAAACAGGCAATCGGTTCATAATCATACCAGATAGTCGTCGCCCAGCCGGCGCCGTCACTGTGATGATTGCCGATAACCGCCTTACCCTCGGTATCGACATCCAGCGAAACATATCCGGAGCGGTTTTCCAGCGAACGAGTATGTATATCACATCCACCGCCGACTCCCTGGAACAGCATTTCGCCGATATCGGCATCCCAGACTTCATAACCGGTGCCTCTGGCGCCGGGATCCAGGATATCGAGTTGTTTCATCCAGATAAAATGCAACGTCTCATTGGACCGCCACTCCACCTGACGGTTCATACGACAGTTGCTCTGAATATCATAGGTTGTGTAACCTATCGTCAGTCCCGGAGACTCGGACGTGACTTCATCAAAGCCCAGACTCCTGCTGCTTTCGGTAACAGGGGATGTATAATCGATTGGATTTTCGGCACCGGCTAGTTTGGAATACGTAATTTTCTTAAAATACTCCCGGGTTTTCCACACATCTTTCTCGCCTGAAACATTGGCTGATGCCGATGTGATCATAAAAGCAGCAAGAAGCATAGATAGTAAGACAATTGATGCTTTTCTAGAGGGCATTTTTTGCTCCTTTCAATCACCCATAAAAGTCCCAACTTATCGCCATATCCGACGGCTTCTTAACGCCGGAAAACGGCGGTTGCATTTAACCAAAAGGAAAAAATAAATCTGTTAGTTCTGTGTTGAAACCACCTCCTTATATACACTTAATGGTGAAATATATACAATATGCCCAATGACCTTTATTTCCGAGCGCAACAGCGATCGTCATATATGACCTTTCCTGCAAGACTCTTCTTTTGGTGGTTTGTGCCGGGTATGACGGCCCGCCGATCCCGGCAGGCTGTTTACATGAATGATTTTCTTGCCGGGACAGAACGGGCTCATGTGAGCGCTGTCTGTCCCGGCGATACGCAGGCATTATCCGCTTGGGAATAATGTGAGGGTCTCAAGGAACGACTGCAAAGCTTGTGATATAACAACATCAGAAAATATCTTTTGAAATTCAGAGCCTCCGGACGCCCCACTGAAGTTATTGAGGTGGGGATATAATTCAATCGGACGTCATCGCAGACCTAATATTGACATATCATAAGCCTATGTCATTTCCCTGTGTTTAAGATGTTGATTCCCTAACCGA
>JBFMFJ010000164.1:0-7680 GCA_040752235.1 Candidatus Zixiibacteriota bacterium
GAATATCCCCCTGCTTGGATGAATTTTTTCCAGTTCATGAATCGAAATGAAAGCGAGCAATGCCACCGAGGCGGCCACCGCCGCCAGCTTATAAATAAGATTGCGATAATTCCGTGTAACCGGAATGACTTTTTCTTCTTCGAGCTTTTCTATCTTTTCGAGAACAGCATCCTTTTGTTTCACCCAGTATGATTCATCGCCGTCAACATCGAACTCATCAACCATCCGCCCCAGTGCCAGCAGTTTTTCATAATGCTCGGTGCACTGCTCACAGCTTTTAAGATGTTCTTCAACCTGCGCGCGATCGTCTTTTTCAAGCTGATCATCGATATAACGCGAAAGCAATTCTTTTATTTTTTCGCAGTCCATACCAGTTAATTATAATAAATCTTTCAACATTTCCAGCAATTTTTGACGCGCCCGATAAAGCCGCGAATCAACGGTGCCGGGCGATATTTTAAGCTCGCGCCCGATTTCCTCATAGCTTTTTTTCTCGATCATCCGCATCACAAAAACCGTCCGGTATTGCGGCGGGAGGGCCTCCACCGCCCGTGCCAGTCTCCGGTCATTTTCCCTGTCTATAATATTATCAAGCGGATTGTCCGTCGCATCAGGAACTGAGTCGATTAAATCTTCATATTCCGAAGCCGGTTTCTCCCTCTCCTCTTTCTTAATCATATTGAGGGCCAGGTTACGGGCGATTGTGGCAATCCAGGGATAAAACGGCTTTTCGGGATCAAAACTGCCCAGGGCCAGATAACCTTTTACAAATGCTTCCTGAACAACATCTTCCGCCATATCCTTTTTCCCCAGCATCATCAGGATAAACCTGAACAACCTTTTCTGGTGCTTCAGAACCAGCCGGCCATAGGCATTCTTGTCGCCGGACGCGGCCGCCACAATCAAGGCCCGGTCGGCTGCTTCATTTTCCGTATGGTTTACCGATTTCGGCGATTTTTCTTCCCCGATTTCTTTAGACATTGGCCTTTTTCCGGCTTTCAGAACAAATCTTATAGATAAGCTTTTCAATTATAAGCCGTTCCGGCTTTATCTGGCTGGTTTTCAAGTCATAATCGGCTTTGGAGATTTCGCTGATTATCTCCTCCAACTGGTCATTCCCGAAGAGGTTCAACTGGCCTTTATACTTCCAGCTCATATCCCGCCCGCCGGATCCGGCTGATTTCCTGTTTTGAGCCAGATATAAGCCTGTAAAATGCTCCCCCATCCAGAACAGCAGGGATGACATTTTCTCACCCTGCCCGAGAAGGAACTCTATGATTTCCATGGCTTTATCATAATTCCTCCTGGCTGCATATTCAGCCAGTTCGAAAACCTTGAAAGCCTGATAATCTGATGAGACTTTGGCCACCTCATCTTTGCTGATTTTGCCCCCCTCGCCCACAAAATCAATCAGCTTGTTGGTCTCGGCAATCATCCCGCCCAGGTCGCCGCCGGTCAGCAGGACAATCATATCAAGGGCCGCCGGATCGATTGTTATCTTGTTGTCTTCAAGCGTCTTTTTGATTCTTCGGCGGGCCGCATCCTCTCCCAGCTTGCCGAACTCAACCGTCGTCGCAGTCTGTTCGAGATATTTATACAGCTTTGTCGTCTTGCGCGGAGTCTTGGCCGAAGGGCTGACCAGAATCAATACCCGATTCGGGTCAGGCGGATTTACCAGGGATAATATTTTGCCGATTTGTGCCTGCGACAATGACTCGATATTATTGATAACAAAAAGCTGCCGTTCGCCCAGCATAGGGATCATGGAAAGCTCATTTATAATATCTTCCAGCTTATTCTTGATCGCCGAAAGTGATGTTTGATTGGTTGTTTGCTGTGATTTGGGCAAAAACTTGAGCGCTACCGCCCGTTGCGCTTCCTTAATACGGTAATCTTCGCTTCCGCAAAAATAATAAACCGGGCGGAATTTGCCTGCTTCAATTTCTTTAGCTAATTCATTTGGTGACACAGCCGCAAAATAAAGAGGCTGATACGGGACTGTCAATCAAAAAGCTGAGTGGTGGAAGGATTGCGATCTTTGGGGACCCAGCCGAGGGAGAAATTATATTTCTTCTTATAATCAAGCGTCTTTTTCAAAAGCTCGCTGAATTCATAACCGCAGGTGTGGGTGATATTGATCTGCTTGATAAGATCCATATTGTCGCCATAGATCTTGAGCTCTTTACCCTTGAACAGTTTATTGTTCATCTCAATAAATTCCAGCAGGGTCAAAAGCGAAGCATACTCGGTGTGCAGCTTTTCACCTTCGAAGGGAGCCTTGAAAGCGATTCCGGCTTTGGGTATCGAAAAGCAGACCAGCATCTTTTTGGCGCCGGTCGCTTTCGGCTCCCGCTCATATGATCCAAAGAAACATTCCATACACATTCTATTCCAACAAATCCCGTGCCTTTCCGGCAAAGATGACAGCTGTTGCCGCAAGTTCTTATCTACCAATAACATGTGAAATCGTAATGAGAATTATATATAGGTCTACAATGAAATACTTTTCACAAAAAAGTCGAATGCTGGTTAGTTGGAAAAATCACTGCAGAAGCAGACAAAGGCAAATTGATTCAAAATAAATAAAAAATATCGCGGACGTTTTCCGGGAGAGACATTCATTTACATAGAGGATAAAATGACAGGATAATGTAAGGAAAATCCCGCCAGGTATTAATAATGCTATTATTTGGCGGTATTATCAAACCTATTATCACAAATTATCAGTTTTCCGGTTTTATAAACATACAGGAAGGCATCAGGATTAAAATCTATTTGACCTGTCAATGTGAATGTTATTTATACGGAACAATAGATACAATCATGTCATTATTATTTGACTTCAAATTTGACATTATTGTCATTAAACAAACAACCCTAGGTTCATTGTATTTTGATATTATTTTCTTGACATATTTCTTAAATGTGGGTATATTAAGTTAGTCAAACCCTGTCGGAAGAGGGATCAAAGTGATGAATTTGCATCTAATAAATGAGAGATGTGGACCTTTCAAACATCCACCCCCTCTTAATATGATTCGGACAACGAAACGCGGGCAGGATTCGGTAGGCATTTTGAATGGGCTGTTTGCATAATATTTATTATTAAAAATATAATAGACCAGGAGAAAAAAATGTCAAAATCAAATCTGTCTCTTAGTGCTTTTGGTGAGCGACTGAAAGACCTCCGTATTAAGCTGGGCTATACACAACCGGACCTCGCCAATATTCTGGATGTCAAACGTCAGACAATATCATCGTGGGAACAGGGAACTACTTCACCTGATGTCGGCAAATTACTGACATTTAGGGAACATGCCGCCTCTCAGGGATTAATAATTGATATCGGAATACTGTTGGGTGACACTCGTCTGGATTTCGGTGAAACGCCATTTTCATTTTTTCTCAATTTTCTTAAACAGGTGGATGAGATGGGATTGAGAGGCGTTTATCATAGTCGCAGAGAAGCTCTCGATTCATTTCGACTCGCTTTGGAGAGAGAACTCGAATCAATAACCATAGTGTCTTCTTCTTTATCAGGTGTACTTAGAGTTGCCAGCGCGAAGGTTAGCGAATTGCTTAGAAGAAAAGCCGGAGAAGTAAGAAATTTTCGAATCCTCATGACTGAGCCGACCGCCATGGGTCGCTTGCGTGAGGCGCAGGAAGGCCGCGCTGAGGGATCTATAGCATCGGAAATCAGTGAAAACGTGGCAAGACTGGTCAAAGATTGGAATCTGAAAGAAGAAAATATCCGCTTCTATAAGGGAGCACCGACAATTTTTCTTCTTTTTACATCGGAACGACTCTTGTTAAATCCATATACATATCAAACCGAAGCGTACAAGACTCTAACTCTTGAGGTTGCCAATACGAATCATCTGGATGATATATATTCACAATATGTGGAAAATCATTTCCAGCGTCCATGGAACAGTAGCAATTGTATATCGTACCTTGATTATACTTTAGAAATTAAAAATAAGAACCGATAGCTAAATCACTTCAATCATTTGGTGTGTAATGGCCCAAAGAAACAAAAAACATAAACGCGGGAAACCTAAAAACTCAAAGTGGCATAACAGACTTTTCGCTTGGGCCAATTTTATATTGGGAGTTCTAATCGCGGTATTTGGCACTGCTTATTTGCCGGGTGTAGAATTTTTTTTGCATGATACGATAGTGAATTTTAAACCTTATCCAATAATTGGACTATGTTTAATAGCAAACTCCAAATACTTTGGGAAGTCCTTCTGATGATAAATTGTTCGACGGTCTGACGCGGTTCAAAGCAGCCTTAATCCTTGCTTCGCGTTTTCCGAGGCCATATCTACGTCATAAAACACCACCTTTGATTCTGATCGCATTTTAATAAGGATGATGAACAGTCCCAGTAGAGAAGGAGTCTCCTGACTCCTGCCATCTTAAAAACATTATCCATATACATTCAAGACAAAATCCCCACCACTTTGATGGTAAATCTCTCCGTGGGAGATATTATAGAGGGAGTGTATATAATTGTGGCTATAATTGCGTCAAAATGGTGCGTTCTAGGGGGAGGCAGACCGAAGACCAGGACGGGCCTCTGCCCGCAATTTTACTACAAAAATGATGCAGCACATTTAAAAATAGGAAAACGAACCCAAATCCGTGTAAGCAAAAGGATGAGTAATAATTGCGGCTAAAAATCAGGGCCGGAACCGCAGTAAATAGTAGGGCAGGATCCGAATCCCGTCATAGACGGGAGAGTGATCCTGCCTATTTCCTCTTAATTTAAATAGGCAGGATCACTGGGCCCCGCTTTTGGCGGGGCCTGCGGATCCTGCCCTACTGATTGGTTTAGATTACCCCGGCAATAAATATGATTAGGACTTTAAAACCTCAGGAGCATAAAGCTCCTGATCCATGACCTTTTACATATTACATAATGGTTCCATTTTCATAGACGAAAGCATCGCCACGGCTATCGGCACATGATATTTTCAGAGTATATCCCGCCTGCTTGGCGTCATTCGCGAACTCTTTGTATTGAAAAGGTGCCTGGCCGGAGTGCTGGGGAAAGAAAATTTTTGGTTTTAATTTGTCGAGAGCATAATACGCGCCTTCTTTGACTGTCTCAGGCGTCCCCAGACTGCAACCGGTTATAGGCAAAAAAGCAATATCAATGGCTGTACCAAGACCCGCCAAATAATCGATTTCATCGGTGTAGGCCGGATTCAATCCGGGAACCCCGTTGGCATGGTCACCGGCATGGAAAATAACGAGACCATCAACATTCACCAGAAAGCCGACGCCGGCGTCGGTAGCCGTTATGGTCCGAAGTTGGAGATCGCCGACCGTTTGAACTGTCCGGGGGGGCATATATATAAATCCGTCTCTTTCCGCCGGCTGGTGCCCCAGGATGTAGGTGATATTCGGCACCTCATCACGCCATTTGAATATCGCCGTGTCGTAATGATCGGCATGCTCATGAGTCGAGAAGACAACAACGTTCAGATCCTTAATTTCCGCCGCATCAATGTAACCATTGGCCAGACATGGTATGTCAGGCTTTGCCTCTTCCTCGTAGTAGTCAAACACCAGAAAGTGGTTCTGCGTTTTGATCCCCCAACCAGAATGTCCGAGATACCAGATTATGGCCTCTTTGTCCCTCACCGCCTGACTGAACGTCGCCGGACGATCGGAAGAAGGATCGGACTCCGACGGTTCGGCTCCCTTTGATAATAGGATTTCTGCAATCCCAGGGTTGGAATAGCGATTCGCATAATATAAAGAGGAATTCCCCGCCTTATCGCGGGCGCCAACATCGGCTCCATGTTCCAGCATAAGTTTCGCCAGATTCGACTGGCCCCTTATTGCCGACCAGTGCAGCGGTGTTCGTCCATAGTGCAAATCGACTATATCGACATTGGCGCCGGCGTCAAGAAGTATGGCGCAAAGCTCCTCATCACCCTGCACAGCGGCAATCTGCAGTGGAATATTGCCTTCCCGTCCGCTGCCGTTCACTTTGGCGCCCCGGCTTATAAGTGTGCGGACAATATCGGCATTACCGGAATAGATGGCATTGACAAGCGGTGCACTGGAACTGTCTGTCAAGGCATTCACTTCGGCCCCGTGGTCAATCAGCCAGTTTACCGTTTCCACACTACCCCACACCGCATGCAACAGCGGGGGATCACTATGACTTCCTGTTACATCGACATTCATTCCCGCGTCCAGAAGCAGTTGCGCGATTTCCTGATTGCCTCTGCTTACCGCAATATGCAATGCGGTTTCCCCATGCGGATTTCTGTATTCAAGATCGGCGCCGCTTTCTATAAGCACTCTCGCCACATTGACCCGATTGGACCAGATGGCCGCGAACAGGGGCGTATGACCATGCCGATTCGGGGCTTCATTGACGTCAGCGCCCAGTTCGATGAGCAATGCGGCAGCATCAGGCTGACCCGAATAGGCGGCCCCGCCGAGAACACTCATACTGTCATTGTCCCTGATTTGCAGGTTGGCTCCACGATCGGCCAGCAACTTTATCACACCGGTACGACCCCTGAAGGCAGCCAAGTGTAAAGCGGAACGACCCTGATTGTCCTGCTGATTGATATCAATGCCTTTGTCCAGCAGGAAGGTCACCAGATCGATATTACCGCTGCCGGCGGCGGCCAGATATGGTGTGTTGCCAAAGTTGTCTCGCTCGGAAATGGAAGCCCCATGATCCAATAACAGGGACACAATATCCATATAGCCGCGCATGGCGGCGCAGATAAGGGGGGTCGTGCTGTCCCCGTCTCCCGCACTGACAGTTGCCCCATTTTCAACCAATAGCCGCACAGCGTCGAAATGTCCATTTAATGCAGCCAGATGTAGAGGAAGACTCCCGGTTGAATCCGGCGCGTTCACTGAGCCTTTGTTTTCAGCAATGATGATCCGAAGAGCCTCGAGATCGCCGCCCTGGGCGGCATTATGAATTTCACCTGCTGTCAGAACCGAAGCAAGCAAGAGCAGCAGGACGCAAAGAAAATTAATTACCCTGTACATATTTCTACATCCAATCTTTTTAATAATGGTTCTTATGAGGGGATATGAAAGCCTTGATTAAATGTTGCTCCTCCATCCATATATGGCGGTCAAATAGAATAAACCTTTTTAAAATGGGTGTCAAATTCATTCAAACCTTGCAGGGAGAGATACCGGACCCGCATTTAATATCTTCCCAATCATCAATATACAGGGTACGGCTGCAGCCACAAAAATGTCAGGAGCGCAAGGCTCCTGACCCACAACTGCTTCTTTATTGTTGAGTCAGCTCTTGATTACCCGGTGCAAATCGGAGAATTGTGACCTGACACTATTCTTTTTCGCAGAATATTTTTACCCTACACTGCCGCTCACGGCTTTTTGTATCCTTCGGCAACTTCGCGGGTGATTTTCAAATTCCTGGCGATATCAACCGTCACCACCAGAAGTTCCGCCAGCAGATAGAAAAAGACCAGGCTTAAAAAGGCCACTATAATACCGCCGACCATGAAAAGAAGGCCGCCCAGAAAAGTACCGCTGCCGCCGCGCAGAAAATCAAGCGGCAATCTGGGAAGGAACTCGATATATCTCATCACATAATACATAAAATTGCCGCCGCCGAACCAGATGCCGATTCCGCCCCCGATCGAGAGGGGCACGAACAGGGTG
>JBFMFJ010000165.1:0-7670 GCA_040752235.1 Candidatus Zixiibacteriota bacterium
GGCCATTATTTTACGGCACAATCGATATTGTCGATTCGCAATTCGCTGTGGTCGGGGCCGATCTCGGTTTTAATGAGGCGGTCAATCTGGCCTTCATAGAAAGTCTGAAATTACGCCAGAGTTTTGCTCAGTTCGATAATGATTACTGGATGCCAATCGAGCAGCGGATGTCAGCCATTGTCGATATTTCCTTCCCCGGAATACCGGTCTTTTATTTTGACTATGCCGCGGCCATTCATAATTATCGTTTCGATGTCGAATTCCCGGAAATCACATTTGATGAGTTTGTTCTTGAAGTTGCTGATGATGCCGACGACATTGATTCCACCGCCTGGCTGGCCAATCAATTGATTCCTTTGACCGAAAACGAGCTGCATGGTTATAAGCGGATTGATTCTCTTGAAAAAGCCCCCAAGCCATTGCCGAAAATTGTCGCCAAAGTCGGGTTGTCGGCCCTGGCATTAACCATCGGGGCCTATGATTATTTCCATTTTAACCGGGCAGAAGGGCCATATCTCGGTTTTGCCTTCAACCGGGCGGGCATATTACCCCGACTGGATATAGCTTTCAAGACCGGCTGGGCTTTTGAAGGGGAATACTGGCAGCATCGTTATGCGGTCGATTACACCATATCACGGCAGCATTATTTAAAAGTCGGGATGGAATATCGGGATTTGATAGAGCGCCGCCCGACTATCATTTCAAGCCCGGCTTTCAATCCGACTTTCTTTTCATTATTAAATCGTTATGATAATCTGGATTATTATCATGAACGCGGTTTCGCATTCGATATCGAAACCAAGCTTCTTAATCAAACCAGACTTTTACTCGGATACCGGGACTTCGACCAATATTCGGTTTCCAACAATACCACTTTCAGCCTCATGGATAATGGCGAGCCGCATCGCATAAATCCGGGAATCGAGGACGGGAAACTGCGAGCGGTCAACGCGCAATTCACCTGGGACAGCCGGCCTCTTATGAAAACCAAAAATCGTATCACCCGGCTTTCGGCTCTTCCCTCCATCGTTTTCAGGGCGGGAGTGGAGTATGCCTCGCCGGAATTTATCGATAATGACTTCGAGTATTCAAGATATTATCTGGCGCTTGAACGCCGCCAGCGAACCCTTGGGCTGGGGATTACTTCACTGTCGGTTTATGCCGGGGGTTCGGAAAAAATTCTTCCGCCGCAGCGATATTTCACGATCGATTTTGGCGGAGAGGATATGGTGGCGGATCGATCATTCAAAACCCTGGGTGAACATAATTTCATTGGCAATCGGGTTGGTATGATTTATATGAATCACAATTTCGGGCAAATCCTTTTTAAAAAAAGCGGCCTTCCGCTTATAAAAGATATTCCCTATTCATTATGTCTCCATGGGGGCGTTTTCTGGACAGATTTCCACAATCAGAGTCAAGCACCCGACGATATTTTCAGCATGACGGCTTCCAAGCCGTATGGCGAAATAGGCTTCGGCATAGGACAGCTTCCGCTTTTGAATATGAAGTTGATTTTTACCTGGCAACTGTCTGATTATAACACCGAGGATTTTTCAATCGACGTCGGCATAGATTTTTAGTCTTTAGCAGATTCTAAATTAAGTTTCGGATTGGTCAATTGTTCTGGTTGCGGTATAGACTCCGTCCATAACAATTTTCATCAAGTCCTGGTCATTGTCAGGTTTTGGGGCGGTTATCAGGAGGTCTCCCGATATTTCTTTGAGGCGCGAAACCTCATCAATCGCGAGATCCTTATCGGACATTATCAATTCGGTCTGAACTGTCAAAGGCTGGATGCCGCCGCTGCCAAAACGATCATAAGGAAAACCGGACAGCTTTTTGTACCACCAATAATAGACCATACGATAGAGCGGGATATAGAGCGTTCCGCGTCTGTTCTTAAGGTTTGTTAACCATCGGTTGGGCGTCAGATTCGGGTCGATGGCGATTATTCGATTGAGCCGCATCTCCTCTTCCGAGGCCAGCATGGCGGCATCGGCTCCGGAGCCAAAGCCGACCGCTATGAGCGGCCTGCTTATTTTTCCATCGAATTTGAGTTTTATAATCAACTGATTCAGATCTTCCGCCTCGTATCTGCCGGGAGTATGAAATCTTCCGCCGGAAAGACCGCAAGCCCGCTGGTCATATACGACCACAGCCAGGCCCGAATCGAGAAACGGCCGGATATATGGAATCATGGAAGTCCGGTCCTGCCCGATATCATGAATCAGAATAACCGTCGCCAGCGGAGTTGAAAAGAGAGTTGAATCGGGACGGAAATAGACAGCCGCCAGACGAATATTGTCATCGGTGGAGACGGCAAAAGTGTCGGCCGGAAGACCTTTTTCGATGAACGCCGCCGGGTTGTTTTCAAGGGTAAATTCGGGATCTCGAAACCTGCCGGACTCTGGACGACTGGTCATCTTTCGAACAGTTATTAACGGATAGATTATATAGAAAGCTATAAAAAGGACTATCAAAACCAGAACGACGGTGGTTTGGACGGTCTCCTTGGTTTTTTTGCTCATCAATTTTGCCATACTGATACAAGTTCCTCGATTATTGATCTTTATATTGGCTAAGAGTAAGCATTAAATGAAAATATCGCAACCATATTTTTGCTCACAATTCCGAGCCGGGAGTTGTCCGGCCGGGCTGGGATTGCAATCAGTAAAGGACCGATTTTCCCGGACAATATTTGTCATGTAAGCCTCTTTTGCATGGCTTTATGACACGGAATGTCTGTTATTTTACCCTGCAATGGCTGGGCAGAGTGAACGCCGGTTTGCCTAATATATGATTCGTTTTTCACACCCTTCGGGGGCGGAGCGGCGGCAAAGCGGCTCAGGATCAGGCTTCGTCGGTTTGGTCGGCAATTTGCTTAAGAAAATTTTATAAAATATTACTGATTTTCTTATTGACAGATAAGGGCTTTATGTATATATTCAGGTTCGGATGATAGGTGTAATGTCCGCAGAACAACCTTGTTAAAGACAATAAGGTGAACAAAATTGGTCTTCTACATACTCTAGAAGTACACTGTCAAAATTACGAAAATCAGCTTTAAGTTGGCGAGGGGGAAGCTGCTTAAAGGAAGCAACTGCACGTTAACTTGATTGATGAAATTTCGCTACTGAAAAAAAAAGTGAAAAGGCCGATAGGATGGTTAAGACCACTTCGGCTATTCATTTGAACTGTAACGGTTAAGCTGTAGGTTTTTGTATCGCCCGGAATAGCTAAGGAAGAGTCGACAAGCTTGGAAATTCAATCAAGGAGGAGGATAATGTCCTTCAGCTTTTTATCCCTTCGGCTGAACAGGCTGGTTCCCCTGGCTGTAGCTATAGCCATGTTTATTGCGATTCCGGCCTATGGGCAGTTTGAAAATCTGCGAGTCCGGGTGGGAGATACTACCGGTACTTCGGGTCAACAAAATTCGGTTATCTCTATTTACATGAAATCCTATGCGGATACGGTCGCCGGCTTTGAACTCTGGCTGGTGCTTGACAGACCGGACATCATGGAGTTCCAGACTGACACTGCAACATTTTATGACACCACTTTTTGGCGATGCACGACCTGGGCCGGCCCGGTCTGCCAGTATTGGATGGACGTGACCGATTCAGTTATCGCTTTTCCTGAGTTGACTATCGATTATGATTCGATCGACGTCAACATTTATGATCTGATTGTTGGTAATCATGATACCACCGGGACGCTTATTTCCGGATGGGAATTTGTGCGTTCCCGTTCAAGTAACTATACCGGTCATGATTTAAAAATCGCCGCCTATGCGAACACTATTGCGCCGCCTTATACCCACGGCATTCCATATCCTCAAACCACCAATACGCCACTGATAAAAATTATGGCGGATATTTACGAAATACCTGACGATCAAACCGATCGCACTGTGAATATTTTTGTGCAAGCTACGAATCTGGACAATTTCAGCTTTTCGGATGAGGATGGCAACGCTATCGGTGTTATTACCGACACTATTCTGGACACAACCTGGTTTCATTGCGATGTCTGGAATGCCACTTTTGATACCTGCTATTATTTTTCAGAAGTTGACAACGGCCCGGATGACTCTTTCTGGTGCTGCGACACGATCCTGAGCGGTCGTCTTGACAGCGATTATGTGGCCGTTTACAACGGATCGCTTACCGTTTTGGCGGGCGGATTGTGCGGTGATGCCAACGATAACGGTTTTATTAATATTCTCGATGTGACTTATTTGATTCAATATTTATACAGGGGCGGCCCGCCACCGCCCAAGCCAGATATGGCTGATGTGAATAATTCGGGTTCGATTAACATTCTGGATGTGACCTACCTGATTCAATACCTTTACAGGGGAGGTCCTGCACCCAACTGCGGCTAGCTTGAAAATAATACAGCTTTAATAAAAGGCTGATATGTGTTAATGAAACTGGAAATTGATTTGAAAAGAAAGAAAGGAGGTGAACTTTAGAGAGGTAATTCTTTGGACACGCGCTCAGAAGGAAGAGAATTTATACTTCGAATTCTTCTTTCCGAATCTGTCGCTTTTCTCAGGCCTGGTGGCTCTCGCCGGAGAGAACAATATATGATTCGGATTCCGAGGGGGAAATGACTCAAAGGAGTCAAATTGAATATGAATTTATTTTTAACGAAACAAAACAGGAGTAAAAGATGAAACGCGTTTTGTTTGCATTCGTATTCGCTTCTATTCTTCTTTCTTTTGGGCTAGCAAACGCGATGACCTTCGAGGTTACGGTTCCTTCATCCTATATTTGGAATGATGGCGCTGATCATATCAAAGCCGGCGGCACATTTGTTGTGAACGTGGCTTTTGATAATCCCGATGGTTTTGATCGCTTGGGTATGAGTATTCCGCTCACATTCTACATGACGGGCGATGCGACTACCTGGACAACCAATATGCCGGTTGGCGTTAATGGTTTTGAAGCCGGCAGTGCCTGGTGGGCCCTGCTGAATGAATTCTGGACCAGAAACGCTGCCGCTTGGGACGGAAACGTCGCCGATACCATCAACTGGTCAGGTTCCGGTCTTGCGGGTATGCCGAACGGATCGCCGATGGCGACCCGCTTTGTCTTCACTTTTGGCGCGCCCAGCTTTGCCACGACGAGTGAAGAAGCTACTTTCTGCATCGACAGCTGCGCCATTCCCAATACCACACCTCCGGATGTCTACAACTGGTTGTTTGACGTTCCGTCACCTTCATTTGGCGGACCGATTTGCTGGTCAATCAAAAAGCAGCCGAACGTGAATGCCGAATTCACCAACTGCCCGACTATGGATCTGACCAGTCAGTTCCATATCCCGTTCAGCTATGATTTCAATGCTTCTGAACCGCCGGAAGAAAACGACACACCGTTTGAGTTTGCCGTACTTTCCGGTCCCGGCACGATTAATTCCAATGGGCTGTGGGCATTCGACCCCGAATGTGCCGATGTTGGTTCGCATGATGTTATCGTCGGTGTGAGAGACACTCAGCATCCCGAATATGACAGCTGCTTGTTCTCCATCACCGTTCTGAACACTCCTCCAACCATTTCTGGCGGCTGCGGTCAGACCATTACCGTTGGTACCGGCGCTACCAAGACGCTGGATTTCAACGCTGCCGATGCTAACACCGGCGACGTGTTGACATTCTCCGTTGCTACCGCTGATGCCTTCGGTGGTGCATTTGGTATTGATCCGGTTACAGGTTTGTTCACAGTATCACCGATCAGTGGTGATGAAGGTTTGAAGACCTTTACCGCTACGGTTACCGATTGCGCCGGCGCTACTGCTTCCTGCGATTTCTTTGTTGACGTTATCAGTGAAGTTCCTTTCAAGATCGTTATCGAGAAGGTTCATGATCAGCTCCAGGGTCATCATGCTTATGTTGACGTCTATGTCGAAGAAGGCTCCGAGATTATGCTCGGCTTCGATCTGCTGATCGGCTATGATCCTTCAGTGCTGGCTTTCGTCGGCGCTGTTGCCGGTCCGATCTTTGATATGGAAGGCGCTTATCAGTGGGAGTATTTCACCTATCGTTACAACTATAACGGCAACTGCGGCAATGGCTGCCCGAGCGGCTTGCTCCGCGTCGTCGGTATGGCTGAATACAACGATGGTCCGCATCATCCGAATCTGGTCGTTCTCCCGAGCGGCACAGTCCTGTTCACTCTGGACTTCCTCGTTTCCAGCGACTACAATGTCGGTGGATCGTTCGCTCCGGTTTACTGGTACTGGATGGATTGCGGCGACAACGCCATAGCCTTCAATTACAGATCTGCGGATCCTCTTGATGTTTCCACCGGTCTGTCACTTGGCGTTTTCCACTACAATGGCGATCCGTACTATGAAGTAACCGATCCGTATTTCGGATTCCCGACTTACTTTGGCGCTCAGGCCATCTGCTTTGAGATGGCTGAACCCGGCAAGCCGCTTCCGGTTCCGTTCGTGTACTTCTATGGCGGCGGCGTTGACATTGTTTACCCGGGCGACATCGATGCCCGCGGCGACGTCAACCTGAACGGCGTTGCGAACGAAATCGCGGACGCGGTTGTGTTCACCAACTACTTCATCTATGGTCTCTCTGCCTTCACAATCAACATTGAAGGTCAGAAGGCTGCGACTGAGATCAATGGCGACGGTATCGCTCTGACGGTTGCCGACCTCGTTTATCTCATTCGTGTCATCGTTGGTGATGCCCTTCCGCTTCCGAAGGACAACCCGAACATCGTCCTGAACGCTGTTGTCGATGGCCAGAGCGTTACAGTTGACAATGAAGTCGGCGCTGCCTACTTCGTGTTGGCTGGTGACGTTCCTGTCACCCTTGGTAGTGGCGCTGCCGGTATGGAGCTGGCGACCGGTCTTATCAACGGTAACACCGTTGCCCTGGTTTACAGCTTTGAAAAAGGCTTGACCGCCTCCGGTAATGTCATTAACACCACTGGTGAACTCATTTCGGTTGAAGCTGCCAACTACAATGGTATTGCCTACTCAGTCAGTATCATTCCGGCTAATTTCAGCCTGAAGAACTATCCTAACCCGTTCAACCCGGCTACCACCATTGAGATGTCACTGCCGCAGGCCTGCGACTGGTCAATCGACGTTTATAACGTCCTTGGTCAGAAAGTTGCCAGCTACAGCGGCACCAGTGAAGCCGGTGTCGTGTCTGTCGATTTCGACGGTTCACAGATCGGTTCAGGTGTCTTCTTCTATCGTGCTCAGGCCGGTGCGTTCTCGGCTACTGAGAAGATGGTAATGCTGAAGTAAACGGCATTAATATTTCTTCGCGGGGAGGGGTTTCCCCTCCCTGCGGGGAAAAAAAAGAGAGGGAGAGAAAAATTTTTGAGGGATCGATAAGAGAATAAGATTTTGAAAAGACTCGGGAAAAAGTTTGATGGCCCTAAAAACTCTTAAAGATGTGATACCAGGGAGGTACCGGGGCTCCTTTGTTCTGGCACGGAAAGCCAGCATTTTTATTTGCATCAGTTTGCATCAAAACAGCAAAGTCTGTAATAAATATTCAAGATTACCCGCCATACTAAACCTTACAACAACAGGCTTTCAATTAGGGGTTGTGTATTGAGTATAAGTTAATTGTGCGAAGAGTATTTGCATGGATTGTAAAGCGTTGTTTGATAAGGGATTATAATCGTTTTTAGAAG
>JBFMFJ010000166.1:0-7646 GCA_040752235.1 Candidatus Zixiibacteriota bacterium
ATTTAATAATGAATGGGTCATTAATCAATTAAAAAAGCCTGTCATCCGAATGTAACCAGGAGCGCTCCGATGACACCGAGAGAAATGCCGATGATTCTTTGCAGATTAATGGGTTCACGAAGCAACAATGCCGCAAATATGAAAACGAAAATGTTGGAAGTCTGGTTAAGAGCGGATGCTATTGAGGCCTGTGTATACTTCATCCCGGCCAGCCAGAGGACCATTGAGAAATAGGCACCCATTATGGAACTGGAGATGGTATACCCTTTGCTGTTGGCGGCCATGAGTGAGCCCAGCAAACGTCGCCGATCCGAATGAAAAACAAGGACAATAAGTAATACCGCGATTCCGCCGAAAAGCCGCAGTTCGGTGGCCCACAGCAGAGGAGAACGTTCCAGAAGAGTCTTTATCATGACAATGCCGACAGCCGAGGCGGCTGTAGCAATCACGCCGAGAAGTACACCCCAGAACAAATTATGGCGGCTGAGATTGCCTTTGCCTTTTTTGCTGGTAGCGGTCAGTACCGCCGAAACAATCATGGCCGCACCGATTATCTGCAGGGCGGTCATGCTTTCGCCCAGCCAGATGACCGAAAGGCCGATTATTGAGGGCGAATAGAGACAGTTGACAATCGCATGCATTCCGGCGCCGAGATAATTGAGGCTTTTGAAAAACAAAGTGTCCGAAAGTCCGATGCCCAGAGCACCGCTTAACAAAAGCAGGTAATAGTCGCGGGCGGGGACATTTCGAAAAAGCGTTTCGCCAAACAGCCACATGGTGGGGATGAACAAAATCACGGCCAGAAAATTCTTGAATAAATTAAGCGCGATCGGGTGGACTTTCTCGCCGCTTTTCTTGAATAAAATGACAGCCACAGCCCAGGTCATGGCGGTCAGGAGGGCAAGTATTTCTCCAAAGTAAGGTATGGCCTGCGACATAGCGCGGAATGTAATCAAAATCGGACTGGCTTACAAGCGGCAAATATGCAATTATTTATTATTTTATAAGCTCATCCGGCAAAAGGGCGTTGATTCCGGCGCCCAAACAGATTAGATTGCCTCAATAATTAAAACCGGGAAAAATGCGGATGAATAGGTTCTGGCGCGTTATACTAATAGCCTCTATCTTGCTTAATCTAAGCATAGTCTATGTCGCCATCAAGGCTCTTGAATATCGCGCCCATATAAATGAATTCCTGGACAAATATACTCATGTGGTCAATGAGTTTTCCCGTCGCGACCGTTACCAGGACGAAAACCGTGCTCTTCGTTCCGATACCATCGTCCCGGCCCGTATTGTTCTTTTTGGTTCTCAGATAATCGAAAACTGGCCGCTGAATGAGTATCCGGCAGGATTCGAAATTATTAACAGGGGTGTGACCGCCCAGCGGGTTTCCGGTTTTCTGCTCAGATATCGCCCCGATGTTATCGAGCTGGCACCGGAAGCAATCGTTATTGAAATCAGCTCCTATAATCTTCGTCCCCAATACAGTGTCAAAGAAGTGAGCGATTATATGGCCGGCATGATCGAACTGGCGCTGTTTCATGGAATCAGGCCGATTCCGGCCACTATGATCCCGCCCTGCCGTGACAGCGTCGATCTGGGCGGCTACCATATCATAGATTCGATCGCGCTTTATAATGAGTGGCTGGAAAAATACTGCACTGCTCGCAATATCCAATTTGTTGGTTTTAATAAGGCTGTTGTCGACGGGGATGGTTTTCTTCGAGTTGAATATGCGGCTTCATCAATTGATCTTAATAATGATGGCTATGAGCAACTTCGCAAGGCGCTCTTGGAAATATTGCACCAACAACCGGGAATCTGATTTTGGATGTTATTACTTTAATATTGATAGCGATCGGGCTGGCGATGGATGCCTTCGCCGTATCAATTGCCTCAAGCATAATTATCGGCAAGGTAAACAAACGCCAGGTTTTTAGATTGTCTTTTCACTTCGGTTTGTTCCAGGCGACGATGCCGGTTATCGGATGGCTGGCCGGTCGAACCGTTCTAGAATATATTTCCGGGCTGGATCATTGGGTCGCTTTTGGGCTGTTGGGTTTTATCGGGGGAAAGGCGATCTATGAATCATTTAACGGCACTGATGACAATCACCAACGCAGTGATCCCAGCAAAGGTTTTTCACTGGTGTTGCTGTCAACCGCCACCAGTATCGATGCCCTCGCGGTCGGCCTCAGTTTTGCCGTTCTCAATGTGACCATATGGTATCCCAGTCTTATAATTGGCGTTATAACTGGCGGGTTGTCATTGATTGGGGTATTGCTGGGAAGCCGTCTTGGCCGAAGGTTCGGCAAGCGAATGGAAATCATCGGCGGCCTGGTATTGATCGGAATTGGTATAAAAATCCTAATAGATCATTTTGCCTGATTACCGGCGCTCATTATTCCCTACCATGGATATCTCGGAATCATACAAAAAAAAGCGCATGTACCTGATTCTCCGTTACCGGGGGGTAGGTAAATTGTCGGCTTCCCCGGGTAAAAGATAGAAGGGGGGAATCCAAATCAGGCACATACGCCAAACTGACAAGTTCTTTGAACGATTCAGGTCATTTGGGCGGCAAAAAACCGCTGGTCTTACACCGCTGTGCTCTTGGCGTCCATCGAATTATGCCAGTTTTCCACCCAAAACAGAGTCCAAAACGTCCACCGCCAATCTAATCCATTTGACTGGACTAGAGGAGGGGCTGTCTTTTCCTCACCGCCGTCACCAAATTAGGAATTTTTATGGAAGTGTCAATGCGAGATAATTGCGTAATTATTACGTATTGTCGAAATGGTTCTGGGCTTGAAGATAGGTGCTCAGATTTATGTTCTTATTGGTTATCCCCAGTTTTTTCCTTATCAATTCCCGATGTTTGTGAACAGTTACCAGGGCCAGACTTAATGTCTCCGATATCTGCTTGGAAGACAACCCCTTCCGAATAAGCTGGCAGATCTCATTCTCCCGAGGTGATAACCGGGCGAAACGATCCTTGAAGACATCGATATCACGGCTCAAAACATTTTTCAGGTATGTCTCAAGGGTGCTGATTGCCGCCGAGTTTTCATGCCCGGCCTGTGCCTTCAACCGCTTTAGAAACGGCTTAAGTGCCTTCTCGACATCATAGCATATATGTTGCTTATAGCTTTCGCGCTCTTTTTCGATATGATTCAATATTTCTTTAAGGGCAATATTTTTTTGAGCCAGCGCATCCTGCTCCTTAAGAAGTATATCTGCGGTTTCTCGAAGCTTATTCTCCGCCTCCTTCCTTGCCGATATCTCAAACCAGCTTCCAATCAGACCGGTAATATTTGCCTGTTCATCCCGCATGACACTTAACTCATCAAACAGCCAGATATACCTGCCGCTTTTCAGCCTGAATCTATATTCATAGGTCAGATGTTCCTCATTTCCCAAATCGGCTAGTTGTTTGGCTATTCTTGCCTGGTCATCAGGATGAATCTGTTTACTCCAGAAGAAAGGATCATTATAAAAATCCTTGGGAGTGTACCCCAGCTGCCGCTGAATGTTTTCGCTGATGAATGTCGTCGGGTAGTCTGGTGGAGCCCCGCAACTGTAAATTACGGCCGGGCTGAGAGAGAGGAGATGATCCAGCCTTTGCTTGGTTTTCAGAAGTTCTGCTTCCGCCTTTTTCCTCCCGGAAATATCTCTCAGCACCGTCACCCGCAGGTTTCTGCCCTCCCGCCTGTACTCCTTGCCGGAAATCTGGCAGTAAAACTGCGAACCATCGCTCCGGACACATATGACCTCATAAGGACTCTCATCACCGGTGTCGATATGGCTCTGAACAATCTCCCAGGACTCCGGCAGGATTGCCTCACGCACATGTCTACCAATCATGTCGGTGAGTTCATAACCGAACATTCGGGCACAGGCTTCATTGGCATCGAGAATAACACCCTTGTCATGGATGACAATGCCCTCTTCGGCGGCGTCGGACAATTTATGAAACCGCTCCTCGCTTTCCTTAAGAGCCCTCTCGGTTTTTACCTGCTCCGTTATATCGGTGTCGGTACCGATTACTCTGATCGGCTTCCCCTCGCTGTCCCTGACAGCGGATCCTCTGGCCATTACCCATCGTATCGATCCATCTTTATGAATCATGCGGTGGATTACTTCATAATGCGGCGATTTACCTGCCAGATATTTATTGGCTTCTTCCATTACGGCCGGACCGTCATCAGGATGGACGTGCCTTCCCCAATCGTCAAGGTGATTGCGTATTTCATGATCCTCAAAACCAAGCATCGCCTTCAGATTAGGATCGACATAGATATCATTACTCCTGAGATCCCAATCCCAGACACCGACACGACCGGCAGTTGTAGCCATTTCATATCTCTGCTGGCTTTCGCGCAGTGCCTGTTCCACCTTATGGCGGCTTTCAATCTGCTCTTTCAACTCGAGATTCCGCTGCCTGAGTTCCGCCGTACGTTCTTCAACCCGCTTCTCCAGCTCATGATGAGTTTTTCGCAGCTCCTCTTCGGTCTTTTTGCGATCTGTGATATCCTGCCCGATTGCGATGGCCGTCATCTCATCCGAATCGGAATGAAATATGGCTGAATTTGACCACAATATGGTTTTTACTTCTCCGGTTTTGGTCAGCAACGGACCTTCATATGTATCCCTGGGATGTTTTCTGACCCAGTCCCCGAAATCGGTCAGGGTATGGGCAAGATGATCCCTCGGCAAAAACAGATTGGGCCAATTCCTGCCGATTACTTCATCGGCCTTATATCCTGTGACTCTTTCGCATTCATTATTGAAGACGACAATATTGGCCTTCTTATCCAGGCAGACTATAAGATTATTGGAAGTTTCGAGAATGGTCCGAATAAATTCCTGCTTATCGACAGTATCAGGCCGGGTTTTGGCTCTGTCTCGGGATGTCATCGAACAATTCCCCTGCACAAATTAAAATGATAGCGGTAAGGTTATCGCAAATATATGGGCATTTCCGCATTATCGCAACAGAAAAAGGCCCACATCATGCGGGGAAATGGCGTCAGCCGCCATATCATAGATAATTATATAAATAATATGCTATTATGAGAAAAAAGAGGCGGCCCGAAGACCGCCTTATTCATTAACTTGCTCTATTTCAGGGACATAGGGGCTCCGGCCCGGAACGATACAGATAGTTTATTATATATGTGACATCGAGGATATTAAGACTCCCGCTGGCGTTGGCATCGCCGGATTGCGGTGGAATGGGTTCCGGACCACCTCTGTATAAATAATTTATGAGAAAAGTGACATCAAGCAGATTGACCGTGCCGCTGGAATTGGCATCGCCGCAGACATAAAGATCAATATGGCCGCGGACAAAATATGCCGCCGGGGAGAAAGGAGTCTCGGGGTCGCCGGTGGCTTCCGCGCTGACTCGCCAATAGTAACCGCCCTCGGCAAGAGTATCGGTCAACTGCAATAAACCGGCCCCTACAGTGGTGTCTTTGATGATGTTCGTGAAATTGGCGTCTATTGCCAGCTGGACATGATAACTGTCGGCTCCGTTCGATTCGGTCCAGCGCAATTCCGGAAGAAACGCGAAAACGGTGTCATTATCTTTCGGCGAGACGGGGAAAGGAATATCGACATTCGTGTTCGATAATAACCATGGCAGCCATGTCTGCAGGAACTGCACCAGCGAGCTGTCTTCAAAGCGTTCGATGCCATAACTGCTGAAAGTCGAAGCATGCAACCCGGGTTGGGGTCCGGCGGACGGATAGCAGACCATCATCGTTTGCCCCTGCGGATTATTGAAAACCGCTTCCAGCGCACCTGTTCCCGGCAAGAGATCATCGGTGTAATCAAGAAAAGATGACGCGCGGCTGGTTCCGGAAAAGCCATCCATGAATGTTCCTGATGCGCCGACTGTCGCCGCCGCACTATAATCCTGCATGGCGCCGTTGATATGCAGGAAGGTGCCGTTAAACGTGTTGTATCCAACATCACGCATATAATCCTGACTGTAAAGCCCCAGGCGCCCGGCACTATTGAGATATGAAGTCAAGACCGCCAGTTCCGAAGCCGTGAGGCAGTTTCCGTATGATGTCCCATACGAAGTGCGACCAAAATAAGAAGCCGTCGTCCAGAGGATGGCATGGTACATTATTAAGTCGTTATATGTCGGCGTTCCTCCATCGGCCGTGTTGAACAGGTCAAAGGAATATCCGGAATGATACATGGCCTCAATCAGATTGTCGGACCAGTTGGAACCATTATTGTCAATCACGAGCAGAATTTTCTGACGGTTGATATTCAGGCGGAATTCGATATCCAGTGTTGCGCCATCGGCATCCAGGTGCAGGTTGCATGTTACTGCGGAATCGCTGTTCGATGATAGGACTTCTATACGGAATGGTGAGGCATTGTTGTCGATATATGTATTATGATTGACGGCGCCGAAATCGGCCTCGCCGTCGACAATCGATAAACGCGGATCTGAGGTCGACAGTGTTCCCTTAAGATCTGCCGCTCCAACACCGTCACAGGCAAGATTCAGAACCACGTCGACAATCTCGCCCAAATCGGCATCACCGTTAAAATTGGCTGATCCTGAACCGGATAATGTATCTATTACATCGTATGATATTATCCGGAAGACAGGCTGGTCGGTGTTAAAATGTATATCCAGCTTAACGGAATCGAGAGCATATTCGATATTTGTTATTGTCATGATTCCGGTAATGCCGTCATAGCTGAGACTGGAAGGATTGGTCGAAAAACTGAAGTGATGGTTTCTGCAGGCTCCGGGGAATAAATCGCCGGCATCGCCGCGATTGCTGCGAGGGTCGGCATTGCCGCCGCCCATATCCCGTTCGAGGTCCGAATTGCCGTCGGCCTGTTCCAGGGAAACATAACGATGAGTCTGGTCGGCCTGCCAGCCGTTATAGTCAACATGCCAGATCGCCAGTCCGCCGTCACCGCGGGTAAGCGAATCAAAGCCTATTTGAGCCCGGTTTTCTATAAGGAAATTTTCGTCCTCGTCCAGCGGATTGGTGATCTTATAGCAGACCGGATATGTCTCCACCGGTGGTATGACCAGATTAATAAGATTCCCGGTTACTTCGATCGGGGTAAGCCATCCCAGGCGTCTTTTCATTTCGGCGCACATGTGTGTCGGCCGCTCGGGATTACCGGGGAGCGCCCCCCAGGAACCACTGCCCATCAGGCACCAGGTTCCGACTCCTTCGGAACCGCCGTTGGTATCATAGAGGTCGGGCATTCCCAGCACATGGCCGTATTCATGGCAATAGACGCCGATTGAAATAAGCTGGCCGGACAGATCTTCCTCCGGTTCGGTCGAATAGCGGCCGGTGCTGACTCCATCAGCGGTCATGACCTCCTGATACCAGGCATGCGACCAGATGTCATTGGTGGAACCCGATTCTTCGGCCCCAGGTCCGGCATGAACCAGGAAGATACCTTCGGCATAGCCGTCTCCGTTATTATCAAACAGGGAGAAATCCAGGGTCGGATCGAGGATATTGACGCAGTCCTCGAGTAAACCCTGGGAATTGTTGGGGTAACTGCCCATGCCATAGTCATCGCCGACATAATATGAGTAGAGGTGCGGGGCGGTGACCCAGGCGGTTACCAGGCCACTGACGGCAAAG
>JBFMFJ010000167.1:0-7637 GCA_040752235.1 Candidatus Zixiibacteriota bacterium
GTAATGACGATGTTATTGGTATCGGCGCCGATGTTATTGTCGGGTTTGCTGATCGGCTTAATCATTTCTATTCTTCAGGCTATTACCCAGGTTCATGAAATGACCCTGACATTTATCCCGAAAATCGTCGTTGTGGCGATTTCGCTAATTATATTTTTGCCGTGGATAATGAATGTCGTAACCGAGTTTACGGTGCGTTTATTTGGGATAATTCCGACGTTGTAAGGAGGAAGATTTGAATTATTTTCCCGGTCATCGGGCAATCCTTTCCGCAGCCTGCTCAAAACAGGTTTTTTTCGACTTTCTTTCAATTTATTAAGCTGTTGATATTCAATAAATTATAATAATTATGCGACCTGATTACGGGTTGGCATAAAGCTTGATTAAAGTATTGACGAGTAACCCGTAATCTAGGTAGGATAAATTGTTAGACTTTCTGACATTCGGAACCGCAAAACTTCAAGTCTTCCTTCTGATACTTTTCCGTTCTGCCGGATTATTCTTAATTTCCCCGATTTTTGGGCATCGCTCCATACCCGTGCTGATTCGGGCCGGTTTGTCTATCCTCTTGGCTGTCATATTGATACCGCTGGTTCCGGCGGATCAGATGCCGGTTGTCGAGTCAGTCTGGCTTCTGGCGGCGCTAGCAGTCAAGGAAATGCTGGTCGGGTTTATTATCGGGTTATTGTTTTCTCTGCTGTTTGTCGGTGTCAGGATTGCCGGAAATATTGTCGGTTACCAGATCGGCCTCATTATCGCCAATGTGTTTGATCCGGAGACCAACTCCCAGAATTCAGTTATCGGGGAATTCTGGTATGTCCTCGCGATTCTGATTTTCCTGACCATCGACGGACATCACGCCATTCTTTCAGCCTTCTCCGACAGCTACAAACTGGTTCCGGTGGGCGTGTTCAATTTCTCAGGCCCGGCCGGGGAACAATTGATCCGCCTCAGTGCCTACGCCTTCACGATTGGTATCAAGCTGGCGGCACCGGTAATAATTACGCTGTTTCTGACGGAAGTGGCTCTCGGCGTGGTTGCCCGGACTGTCCCGCAGATGAACATATTCATTGTCGGTATCCCGGTCAAAATAGGCATTGGACTATTTATACTGGCGGTGGCACTGCCGGTATTCAGATACATGATTGAGAAAACGGTTTACTTCCTTGACGGCGAAGTGACCAAAATATTGATAAACATCGGCACGGTGAGTTGAGAAGATGGCGGAAGAGAGTTTCCAGGAACGAACCGAGCGTGCGACGCCCCGCAGGCGCCAGAAAGCACGCGAAGAGGGAAGAGTTGCCCGCTCACAGGAATTGAATTCCGCGGTTATTCTTTGTCTTGGAATTGTCACCCTGTATCTGGTCGGCCCGCTTATGGTCAACCAGCTTAAGGAATTCATGGGATACATTTTAACCGAGGCGCCGAATATCCGCACCGATTTCGATTCGATCCAGGCGCTGCTCACCTCCAACATCCTGACTTTCTTCCTGATGATGGGCCCGCTGTTGATAGTCCTGGTCATCATTGCCTACGGCATCAATGTCCTTCAGGTCGGCATTCTCTTCACCGGCAAACCGCTCGAGCCCAAACTGGATAAGCTGAATATGGCCAACGGCATCAAGCGGCTTTTTTCGAGCCGATCATTGTTCCAGCTGGTTCGGGATGTCGTCAAGCTGATTTTGATCGCCACAGTCGGATACTTCTCAATCAAGTCACAGCTCGACACCTTCTTCACCATGTCCGACAAGTCGATTGCGGAATTTGCGGGAGCCATGGGTCTGATGGCGCTTAAAGCCACTTTGCAGATCGGCGCCGCCATTCTGTTTCTGGCGCTGCTTGATTATGGCTATCAGAAATACGATTTCGAGAAGTCGATCAGGATGAGCCGTCAGGATCTCCGTGATGAATTCAAAGACACCGAGGGTTCGCCCCAGACAAAGTCGCGTGTCCGTCAAATTCAGCGCGAAATGTCGCGCCGCCGCATGATGCAGGAAATTCCGAAGGCCGACGTGGTTATCACCAACCCGACGCATATCGCGGTGGCTTTGAAGTACGATCAGACGGAAATGGAAGCCCCGATGGTGATTGCCAAGGGCGAACGCCTGATCGCTGAAAGAATAAAAGAAATCGCGCGCGAAGCGAATGTTCCGATAGTCGAGAACAAGCCGCTGGCGCGAGCGCTGTTCAATATGTGCGAGATCGGTTCCTATGTGCCGGGCAAACTGTACCGGGCCGTGGCCGAAGTCCTCGCCTATGTTTACCGGCTTAAACAGGAGACGATGGCCTAATGGATATTCAGGGCACCTCATTCCTGGGCAAGATTAGCAGCCGCTCGGACATTATCCTGGCGGTGGCGGTAATCGCCATCATCGGCGTTTTGGTTATACCGGTTCCGCCGGGACTGCTCGATTTTGCCCTGGCCTTCAACATCACCTTCTCCCTGGTAATATTGCTTTCGACTCTTTACATCCGCCGGCCGCTTGACCTGTCGGTCTTTCCGGGGATGCTTTTGATAGTCACCCTGCTGAGACTGGCGCTCAACGTGGCCTCGACCCGATTGATTCTCGGCACCGGTTACGCCGGCGAAGTGATCAACTCGTTCGGTAATTTCGTGGTCAAGGGCAATTATGTCGTCGGTTTTATCGTCTTCATGATCCTGGTCATCATACAGTTTGTCGTAATCACCAAAGGTGCCGGAAGAATTTCCGAGGTGGCGGCCAGGTTTACTCTGGATGCCATGCCCGGCAAGCAGATGGCGATCGACGCCGATCTTAACGCCGGTCTGATTAATGAAGCTGAAGCCAAAGAGCGACGCAAACAGATTGCGGATGAGGCTGATTTCTACGGCGCTATGGATGGTGCTTCGAAATTCGTCAGAGGGGATGCCATCGCCGGTATTTTGATCACCATGATCAACGTTGTCGGCGGATTTATTATCGGAATCCTGATGCAGGGACATTCGGTCTCCGAAGCGCTGCGGATGTATACCCTGCTTTCGGTCGGTGACGGTCTGGTGACCCAGATCCCCGCTTTGATTGTCTCGACTTCCGCCGGTATCATTGTTACCCGCACCGCTTCGACTTCGAATATGGGTTCGGAGTTGACCTCGCAGCTGACCAGCCAGCCGCGGGCGATAATGATCGCCTCGGTGATGCTGGTGCTGTTTGGGATCGTCCCCGGAATGCCGACTCTTCCATTTGTCCTTCTTGGCATCGGTGTCGGCACAGTCGGTTATATGACCAATGAAAGCATCAAGAAGAAAAAGCTTGAAGAACAACGCCAGAGAATGCAGGCGGCCAAAGTGGAACAGCCGGAACGCACCGAGGACCTTCTTAAGGTCGATACCCTCGAAGTGGAAATCGGATATGGCTTGATTCCGCTGGTCGATACCAATCAGGGCGGCGATTTGCTGGAGAGAGTGTCATCGATCAGGCGGCAGCTTGCCATCGAGATGGGCATTATCGTTCCGCCGATCAGAATTCGGGACAACGTCCAGCTTAATCCCAATCAATATCGCATTAAGGTAAAAGGCATAGAGACTGCCAGGTATGAACTTATGCTGGATCATATCATGGCGATAAATCCGGGTTATGTCAAGGATGAGCTTGACGGATTCAAGACGACCGAGCCGGCTTTCGGCATGTCGGCGATCTGGGTCATTCCCAATTTCAGGGAAAGCGCCGAATCACGCGGCTATACCATCGTGGAGCCGGCGGCGGTTCTCGCCACGCACCTGACGGAAATCATCAAGAACAATGCCGCCGAATTGCTCTCGCGGCAGGATGTCAGCCACCTGATAGAGACTTTGAAGGAAGACAATCCTTCACTGGTGAGCGAAATAATACCCAATGTGGTTCCATTGTCAGTGGTACAAAAGATACTCCAGACACTTTTGATCGAACGGATTCCGGTCCGCGATATGGCGACCATCATGGAGACGATTACCGATATGTATCCCGGAACGAAAGAAACCGATGTTCTTTCGGAATATGTCCGGATGGCCCTTAAGCGCCAGATCACGGAAATGTACAAAGACAAAAATAACAAAATATATGTATTCACGATCGATCCATCGATCGAGCAAATGCTGACCGATTCGGTTCAGCATACCAAGCAGGGACTGATGCTGGTGACACCGCCGGCAGAAACAGAGAGATTGGTCAAGGCTGTCGGCCGGTTGATTGTCAAGGCTGAAACCTCGGGTCAGACGCCGATATGCCTCAGTTCGCCGAATATCAGGCTGGCCCTGAAACGGTTGACCGAGGCGACCTATCCCTCGCTGGTGGTGCTCTCATACAATGAGATCAGCAATAATGTCGAGGTTATCTCGAACGGAATAGTAGGATTTGGAAATGATAATTAAGTCATTCGGGGCGCCGACCGTGGCCGCGGCGCTGAAGAAGATCAGGGAAGAGCTGGGCGGCGATGCCGTTGTCCTGAAGACGCGGGTTTGCCCGGAAATGGAAGCGGCTCTTACCGGACAAAAGTTCGAGGTTACGGCCTGTATCGATGAAAACTCCTATTCGCAGTACAAATCCTCGAAAAAATCTCCCAAGACGACTACCACATCCGCCGTCGAAACCGACAGGAAAAAAGTCGTCGTTACGCCGCAGGACGATAACAAAACGGCGGATTTTGCCGGCCTGGAAAAAACATTCAACCGTATTCTTTCGGCGCATCGCTCGCCCGACCTGTTCACGACATTACCGAAGGATGTCAGGCCGGTAATGCTTAATCTGCTTGATTCCGATGTGCCCATAGAAATCGCCCATCGTATTGCGCAGAGAACATCCGAAAACCATAATGCTGCAGATAACATCGATCAGACAGCGCTGGCGATTCTGCATGATGAAATCAGACGGATTACGACAGCGACAGTATCGGTTGAACGCGGCATGAAAATAGCTTTCATCGGACCGAGCGGAGTGGGAAAGACATCGGTCATGGGCAAAGCCGCGGCACAGCTTTGCACCAAGTTCGGCCAAAAAGTAAAACTATTGTCACTGGACCAGATGAAGATCGCGGCGTACGAGGAAATCGGCGCCTATGCCGATCTGCTCGAACTCCAGGCCGGTTTTTGCCGGCAGTTGCAGGCCGGAATCGATGAGGATTCGGTTTGCCTGATCGACACACCGTCAGTCGGCTGCGCCGAAAGGCGGCAGGAGAAACTTCGGGGAGAACTGGAGTCAATAGCCCCCGATATTATTTTCTTCGTCTTTTCAGCCTGCAATCGTGCGACCGACCTGATCGACTCGATCAACATGTTCGAAAAATTTAAACCCAACTATCTGGTCGCGACACATCTGGATGAAACCGATCGCTGGGGAGGAATTCCCGCGATGGCTGAATATCTCGATATTCCGACAGCCTTTATTACCGACAGCCCGGGTGGAATCGGCGAGCTTCATGTTCCCGATGCCGCCGCGATTGCACGCCGTCTCTTGAAACTGGAGGTGTCCGCAAATGTCGATTAATCGTCTTCATGAATTTGGAATAATCAGTGACAATCGGTCCTCCGGTCCGACGGTGATCTCGCTGGTTTCCGGCAAAGGTGGAGTCGGAAAGTCGGTACTGGCCTTCAATATCGGTGCGATTCTGGCATCGCATGGCGAGAAGACACTTATTATGGATTGCGATTATCATTTCGGTAATATTCACATTCTGGGGAATGTCATCCCGAGTCAGACTCTGGCCAATGTGATTGAAGATGTCGAAATGTTTTCCGGTTCCCTGACGCCGGTATGTCATAATCTTGATTTACTTGCCTCGCAGTCGGGAACAGGCAATTATCATGAGTTCAAGAGCCTTAAATTTCGCCGTTTGCTTGAACAACTCAGGGGTCTTGCCGCCGATTACAGGTATGTCATTCTGGATACGACCTCAGGTCATCTGGAATTAATCCGGCAGGCGACCGAATACTCGGATTTCAATCTGATAATCCTCAATCCGGAATTGACCTCAATTGCGGACGCCTACGGCCTGTTCAAATTTCTGGTGAAGCTGAAAAAAGATTTTTCGGCACACATTTTTCTTAACAATATAGAGAGCGAATCGGATTATGAATATGTATACCAAAAATTCACGGTTCTGGCCGGGAAATTCATCGGCCGCGTACCTCTTAATGCCGGCTATCTCTATAGCGACAGGCATGTTATCGAATCGATATCAAAACAGCGTTCGCTCGTCGAATTATTCCCCGATTCGCCGGCTGTCAAACAGCTGAGCAATCTGTGCAGAATTTTAACAGGAAAATCTGAATTTCGGGGCGGTGACAAGACAGTCAAGTTTGATGATAACATTAATTCAATAAAGGCATTAGCCGATATAAAGGAATAGCATGCAAATGACCAGCACGCAAAAAGTTCGTTGTAAACGAGAATCAAAAAAGGAGACTAAAACCGCACGCGTTACAGTCTTCGAAGTTGAAAATAATTCTCGTAATGCGAAAAAACAGATGGATGACAACCTGGAATGGTTGCGCTATTTCAGAAATGGAAGTGAAAAGGTTCGCGCCCGGCTGCTGAAGAGATATTTGCCGTTGGTACGCAATGTTGCCGGACGTATGGCGATTGGTTTTCCGCGGTCGGTCGAGTTGACCGATCTCATCAATACCGGTGTCATCGGTCTGGTGGAGGCATTCAAGAATTTCGATCCGGCACGCGGTGTCAAGTTCGAGACCTACGCCGTGCCGCGAATTCGAGGTGCCATCCTTGATGAATTGCGCGCGCTCGATTGGGTGCCGCGTTCGACACGGGCCAAGTCGCGTGAGATAGAAAAGGCGGTAATCAAACTCGAGAATGATAATGGCTGCCCTCCAACCGAGGCGGAACTGGCCAAAGTGCTCGGTTACAGTACACATGAATTACAGATGGCCATCAGTGATGTCAGTTGCGCCACGCTGTTGTCACTCGACGAGGCTATTTATAAAGAAGAGGATAATCACCAGGTCCCGCGTATCGAGACGATATCGGAACCGGAAGAAAAGAATGCTCTCGGTAACCTGGAAAAAAGCGAACTCCGGGCCTTTCTGGCGATCGCCATCGACCGTCTGACCGACCAGGAGAAGCTGGTTATCGCTCTTTATTATTTCGAAGAATTGACGCTTAAGGAAATCGGCGAGGTGATGTCGATATCCGAATCGCGGGTATCGCAGATTCATACCAAGGCCGTCCTCAAGCTCAGGGGAATGATAAAGGAGCGCTTCGCAATGAGCGGTTAGGAGGTTGCTCGAAATGGATCGGTCGATGGAAATCGCAGATGTTTTGTCCAAAACTGAAATAGTGGCAAAACTCAGGCAAATGCAGAAAGCCAGTCCTGAGATGGAACAGCGCCAGGCGGCATCGATTCTCAAGGACAAGACAACATCCGATCCGGAGCGAACCCGCGAATCCGAAAAGAGCGACCTGGTTATTATCACCAGGGAGAAAGAAGCGGGCGAGGAAAAGAAGAAATATAAGAAAGAGGAAGATAAAAATAGTGAGGATGATCAGGCGCAATCGGATGAAACACCACCTGAGCATCTTGACCTGAAAGCCTGATGGAGAGTTAAAAATGGAAATAGGATTTTCAAACGAGCAGTTGCTGGATATCGGACTTAACGCGGCTGGATTCATAATTGCCGGATTAGTGATGGT
>JBFMFJ010000168.1:0-7622 GCA_040752235.1 Candidatus Zixiibacteriota bacterium
TGTCTTGACATCACCCTCTTTGGCGGCCCATTCCTGCATAATTCGGGCGGCATTCTCGATAGCGCCGCCATGACTGTCACCAATCACCAGCACGCCGCCGGCAATGGCGGCATTGAGCGAATTTCCGCCGGAGAGCACGGTGCGTGTTCCCAGCACCGACGGCGGCGAGCAGCCGTGGTCGATCGATGAAACCAGAATCGCTCGCATCATCTCCCCTTCGGCCTTGGTCGGCAGTTCGCCTTTCAAAATCAGAAAGACCGCCTCGGCGAAGCTGAGTTTATCCATTATCTGTGTGATGTCATAACCCCGCACCTTAATCTTACCGGGTCCTATATTGGTTATTGCTGTTTTCCATTCCTGTTCGGCCATATTACCTCCCGCTTATTCGATTTTCGAAGAATCCTGATAAATGGTTTCTTTGTGAATACCTTTATAACGAACCTGGGCAAAACCCAGCCATTGTTCTTCCAGCGTCTTTATATCCAGATCAAAAATTTCCTTGATGGCTTTGTCGAACGAAGCTGTCGACTGCCACAGCATCTTGAACCGGGCGATGCCGTAGTTATATGTAATATAGCCCACCAGCGAGGCCCCTTCCCACTCGCGATGACGTTTCTCCTGCCGGGCATAACTCTCGTTATTTATCAATGTGTCGAGCGGAATGAATCTCTGCAGTTCAATCAGCGAGGCGGTGTTATGATGATAGTCGCTTCCGGAGTAATCGAGAAGAGTGATCAATCCATCATATAGAAAATCATAGTCCGGCTTTCTCATCCCTATATTATCCACGAGATAAGCCGAAAGCGGAGTTCCGAACGGCGGGACACGGTTCCAGTGAATTTGATTGCCTGTGTGGAAGGGTCCCGAATGTCCGGTCGCCTTTTCCAATTCGACATCATTGTTATGTATATAAAAGTGAATCGTATCCCTGGGAAAATCTATTCCGAGAAAAGCACAGTCTTCCTGAAGGTATCTCTCGTAAGCCGAGGACAGCCGGTCGATATTCCGCCCCCAGTAACTCCCTTCGGGATAATGAAAAACAAAATGCTTATAGCTGTATTTGCCCCAGCCTTCATATTGGGGCGTACTTTCGGTTTTTTCACCGCCGCAGCCAATAACCATAATCAGAGCTGTAGCCAGGGCAAGGGTGAAAGATAATATCAACTGCGTTCTTTTTGAGATGATCATGGCTGCTGTAAACTCCCTCTTTATATAAGGATTCCCGATATACTTTCGGTAAGCAAGGTTCTTATAAAGATCAAAATATAGGGCAACATCCTGTGCTTGTCAAATTTATTCGGGAAGTCAAACGGCCGGCTGAAAAACCGGCCGGCCGTCTGAGTTTATTGCAGTATTGTCCTAGAGGGGTTTATCGTATATATCAACCTATCTTTTCATAAACCAACGCCTTAGTCGGGCAGAACTGCACACAGGCCGGTTTGCCGTTGCAGATATCGCATTTGACGATTTCATCATGGATATCATCCACCAGACTGCATCCGAAGGGGCAGGCCGCCACGCAGGCCATGCACTTGACACAGCGTTCCTTATCGAGATCGATGGCGCCGGTTTCTTCATTCCGCTTCAGAGCATCGAACAGGCAGGACTTGGCGCAGGCGGCATCATCACACTGCAGACAAACAACCGGGACATATTTGTCTTTGGCATAAGTGATCGGGTAAATCCGGCTGCGACCCGGTTTCTTATCCTGGGTATGGGTAATGGCACAGGCCAGCTCGCAGGTCCGGCAGCCGATACAGAGCGAAGGAATGACTTTATAACGGAATATCATAAGGCCACCTCCTTCGCGGCATCAACCAGACCGCCCATTTTCTGCGCCAGTTCCAGACGTTTGCAGTCATCGCATGTCTCGAAATATTCCGCGGGCAATTGCCGTTTTTCGATCAGGTAGTCGGCGAATTCTCTGGTGATGATCGTCTTGCCGCATTTCTTGCAGGCAATCAGGTCGAATTTCTTTTTCCAGATGGTCCGGATGCCGTTTTCATCGGTCCACGGGATGACATCGGTCGGACATATTTGCGCACAGCTCAAACAGCCGATACAGTCGGGCGGTTCTTCGCCGAAAGGCGGAGCAATCACCTTTTCATGGCCGCGATTGATGGCCGAGATGGCGCTTTTACCGAGCACCTCGCAGATGCGGGTGCAGGCATAGCACATAATGCAGTTGTCGGCGTCGGGACGTGTCTTGTAACTTGTCTCAGTGATGCCGTACTCTTCGGCCAGCCTCTGAATATATTCCGAATTGGGACAGCGCGCCAGTTGCAGGTCGAGAATCACCTTCCTTATCTCGATTACCTCCGAGGAATGGGTACTGACAATCAGCCCGTCTTCGACCGGATAAAGGCAGGAAGTGACGTATTTCTTCCACCCATTCCAGCTTTCCCTGGTTATCTCCACCGTGCACAGCCGGCAGTTGCCGGTCGGCTCGATCGCTTCATGATGGCACAGGGCGGGAATATCGATTCCCTGACGCTTTAGCACCGCCAGAAGCATCTCCCCTTCTCTGGCTTTTACGACTTTTCCATTTATTATTACATGTACCATGTTCCACCCTGTTATTTTATTTCGACGGCATCATAATTACAGACATCGTAACACGACCCGCATTGGGTGCATAAATTCTGATCTATGATATGTTTCTTTTTCTTTTCTCCGGTAATGGCATCGACGGGACACACCGCAATACAGGCCAGACACCCCGTGCAGGCATCATTAATATCGAACTTTATCAAATTGCGGCAGATGCCGCCGGGACACTTTTTGTCTCTTATATGCGCCAGGTACTCATCGCGGAAATACAGGATAGTACTGACGAATGGATTCGGACCCGACTGCCCCAGTCCGCACAGCGAAGCGGTCTGTATAACCTTGGACAGCCTTTCCATCAGTGCCAGATCATTTTCGCCGGCTTTCCCTTCGCATATTCTGACGCACATATCATGCAATTGATACAGCCCCTCCCGGCACGGAACACATTTGCCGCATGATTCCTCGACCAGGAAATTCAGAAAGTACCTGGCCACATCGACCATGCAGGTGCGGCTGTCCATGACAATCATACCGCCCGAACCCATCATCGATCCGGCTTCGGTCAATGAATCGAAATCAACCGGCAGATCGAGCTTATCGGCGGGAAGACAGCCGCCCGAGGGGCCGCCGGTCTGAACCGCTTTGAATTCTCTGTTCTTGTCGATCCCGCCGCCGATTTCATAAATGATTTCGCGCAGCGTGATACCCATCGGCACTTCTATCAAACCGGTATTCTTGACCTTGCCTGCAAGTGAGAAGGCTTTGGTGCCGGTACTCTTTTTGGTACCGATCGAGGCAAACCAGTCGGCACCCTTTTCCATGATAACCGGGACGGTCGCAAAGGTCTCGACATTATTGAGAACGGTCGGCTGGTCGTGCAATCCCTTTTGCACCGAGCGAATATATTTGGCGCGCGGTTCGCCGACCTCGCCGGCCACCGATTTCATCAAGGCCGAGGATTCACCGCAGACAAAGGCGCCGCCGCCCCGGCTGATCTTGGTGTCGAACTTGAAGCCGGTCCCCATTATATTTTCACCAAGAAGATTATGCTCCCGGGCCGCTTCGATCGCTTTCTGGAGATTGATTACCGCCAGAGGATATTCTTCGCGCACATAGATATAACCTTCTGTCGAACCGATGGCGTAAGCGCAGATGATCATCCCCTCCAGCACTGTGTGCGGATCGCCCTCCATAATGCAGCGATCCATAAACGCGCCGGGATCGCCCTCATCGCCGTTGCAGATGACATACCTGATGTCCGATTCGATGGCCGCGCAACTGGCCCACTTGCGGCCGGTGCCGAATCCGCCGCCCCCGCGGCCGCGAAGACCCGACTTGCTGACGGCATCGATAACTTCCTTCGGCTTCATCCCGCTGAGAACTTTGGCCAGAGCACTATAACCTCCTCTGGCAATATAGTCGGCTATTTGATCGGGATCGATCTGGCCGACGTTCCTCAAAGAAATTTTCTGCTGCCGTTTGTAGAAAGGAATCTCTTTGTAATCGACAATCGGCTCCTTGTGCTTTTCATCAGTATATAAGAGGCGGTCGATCAATTCGCCGTTTTGCAGGGTTTGCTCGACGATCTTGATGACATCGCTTTTCTTGACTTTGGAATAAAATATTCCCTCCGGTTCGATCACCACCAGCGGCCCCCGGGCACAGAAGCCATGACAGCCGGTTTTCTTGACCGATTCAACCGTAATCCCCTTAAGTTTTTTGTCCTTGAGAACTTTGTTGAATTCGGCAAGAATCTGGTCCGAACCGCTGGCGAGGCAGCCGGGTCCGAGACATACCAGCACTTTTTTCTTGTGTGCCTCGGCTTCCTTGCGGCATTTCGCCTGCCATTGGGTCAGTTTTTGAATACTATCTATAAACATATTAATCCTTCTTGGCCAGTTTCAACGCCTTATCACAGCGGACATTGCCATGGTATTTGCCATTGACGATCATCAGCGGCGCCATGGCGCAGGCTCCCACGCAGTTGACCACTTCGATGGTGTACTTGAGGTCATCCGAAGTCTGGCCCGGCTTGAGCCCCAGTCCGGTTTCAAGCTGTTCCAGAATAAGATCGGCGCCCTTGATATGGCAGGCGGTTCCCTTGCATACCCTAATGATATTCTCGCCGCGCGGCGTCAGGCTGAAAGCATTGTAAAAAGTGGCAACGCTGCAGACCTTGCTCAGCGGCACATTCAGTTCCCGGGCCGTCGCCTCCATCGCCATACGCGGCAAATAATGAAATTCGCGCTGTATATCCTGGAGTACGGCAATAAGTGAACCGGGGACTTTCGGGCTGCGATTGATAACTTCATTGACTTTTTCTATCTTAATCACTCTACTTACCATGCCTCACCTCTACACGCCGACCTGCTTGCGGATCAGTTTTCGCCCAGCTTCAATGGCTTTGTGGTTGACTTCGAGCAGGCTTTTCATTTTCCCGCCGCCCATCTTAATCTCGAGCATTTTTAACAAGGTATCGAATGATACAACCGAGGTTGCCTCCACATAAGCCGCCAGCATGACCATGTTTGTAACCTTGGGACTGCCGGCTTTCATGGCAATCTCGTTGGCCGGGATAAGATATTCTTTAATATCATCCCGTCCGGATGTCACGTCGATCAGCGAGGAATTAATCAGCAGTAATCCGCCCGGGCGAATCGCCGGGCCGAATTTATCCAGTGAAGGTCGATTGAATACGCAGGCCGACATCGGATTATTTATGATCGGCGAACCGATCCGGCTGTCGGATACGACCACGGTGCAGTTGGCCGTGCCGCCGCGCATCTCCGGGCCGTAAGAAGGAATCCAGACAACCTGTTTGCCTTCTTCCATGGCCGTATATGCCAGTAGCTGCCCGGCTGTCATCACACCCTGACCCCCGAAACCGGCGAAAACTACTTCAATCTGCTTTGCCATATTCAGCTCTCCTCTCTTTCCGGATCTTTATAAATCCCGAGAGGATAATATGGCTGCATGGCTTCGCCGACCCATTTGGTTGCCGCCGAGGGATCAATTCCCCAGTTGGTCGGGCAGGTCGAAAGAACTTCCACGAGCGAGAAACACCGCCCTTCTTTTTGAAGTCTAAAGGCTTTTTTAATCATTTTCTTGGCGGTGATAATATGCATCGGCGTATGCACCGCCACCCTTGCTATAAAAGAAGGGGTGCGCAGCGTCGACAGCAATTCGGCCACCCGTATGGGATATCCGGCCAGGCTGACATCACGCCCTTTCGGCGATGTGGTCGTTCTCTGGCCGGGCATTGTGGTCGGGGCCATCTGACCGCCGGTCATGCCGTAGATGGCGTTATTGACGAAGATGACCGTGATTTTTTCACCGCGGTTGGCGGCATGGACGATTTCGCCCATACCGATCGAGGCCAGGTCGCCGTCACCCTGATATGTAAAACATATCATATCCGGGCGGACCCTCTTGAAGCCGGTGGCCAGCGCGGGAGCGCGTCCGTGCGGAGCCTCGAGAAAATCACATGTGAAATAATTATATATCAAGACCGAGCAACCCACCGGCGCGACCCCGACGGCTCGATCGCGAAGGCCAAGTTCATCGAGAGACTCGGCCACCAGGCGATGGATAACACCATGCGTGCACCCCGGACAATAGTGGGTGATATTTTCGCTCAGCGCCTCCGGCCTTTTGAAAATTGTGGTCGCATCATTTATCATAACATCCTCGTTTTACTGCGAAGATCACTTTTTCTTTGCAAGCAACTCCCGAATTTTGTCTTTGACTTCATTCGGAGTCGGTACTATTCCGCCGGTTCGGCCAAAGAAGTCAACCGGCTTGATACCTTTGGTACAACGTTCAATATCCTCGACCATCTGGCCGATACTCATCTCGATCGTCAGGACTCTTTCGATATTTTTCCTGGCCGCTTCGTCATAGATGACTTTTTCCGGAAACGGGTACAATGAAATCGGACGGAACAGCCCGACGCTGATTCCTTCCTCTTCCAGTTCATCGATAACGGTCTGACAGATTCTGGCCATAGTCCCGTAAGCGGCAATCAAAATCCTGGTCTTGGCCGATACTTTGTAAAGTTCATAGCGAACTTCGTTCTTTTTGATTTCCTTATATTTCTCCGCAAGCTTGAGACTGTTGTCTTCCAGCTTTTGAGGATCAAGGAAAAGCGATTTGACTATCCGGGGCTTGCGCCCTCTGGCGCCGGTCAGCGACCAGTCATTGGCATTCGGATCATTCTGCTCACGGTATTTCTCCGGAAACTCGACCGACTCCATCATCTGACCGATCATACCATCGCCGATAATCATCACCGGGCTGCGATATTTATCCGCCAGATCAAAGGCAAGAATCATCAGGTCGACCGCCTCCTGCACCGAGGCCGGAGCCAGCACGATCACATGATAGTCGCCATGACCACCCGCCTTGACCGCCTGGAAATAATCTGACTGGGCCGGCAGAATGCCGCCGAGACCGGGTCCGCCCCTCATGATATTGAGCAGGACCACCGGAAGATGCGCCCCGGCCATGTACGATATGGCTTCCTGCATCAGACTGATGCCGGGCGATGACGAAGTCGTAAAGACCCGCTTGCCTGACGCTGCCGCGCCAAACAGCATATTCCCCACGGCCACTTCCGATTCGGCCTGGACAAAAACACCGCCGACCTCCGGAAGCCGCCAGCAAAGGTACTCGGCCACCTCGCTCTGGGGAGTGATCGGATAGGCAAAATAATTAAGAGCACCGGCGCAGATGGCTGCTTCGCCGATTGCTTCATTTCCTTTCATCAACTTCTTTGCCATTATTCATCTCCCCGTCAATATTCGAATAATACGAATTGCGTCCCGTGGGTGTGGACTTCTATAGCCACATCAGGACAGGTGATGGCGCATATTCGGCATCCGATGCACCTGGTCGGCTCGACCAGCTGGGCGAAGAAGTAACCTTTCAGGTTAATCTCCTTCGACATCTTCAGAATCTGCATCGGACACGCCCTGACACACAATTCGCATCCCTTACAGTAGTTCTTATCTATTCTGACACCGGGCATGAATCATTCCCTTCGGTTAATAAATCATTTTAAACCGGTTTTTCTT
>JBFMFJ010000169.1:0-7552 GCA_040752235.1 Candidatus Zixiibacteriota bacterium
ACACCGGATTGGTCGGCGATATAGCGGATGAGAATCTGAACATCATGCTGAAGCACGTGGGAGAATTGAATAATAAATTCACGCGTGAACGAATTGACACTCTTGAGAATCAGGTAAACCAGTTCATCGCCCAGGATTATTCCGACAGTGTCGGAATCCGAACAGCATTCGACTCCCTCAAGGCTCTCTACAATGCCTGCCGAATCGACAGCAAAAGGTTCGATGAGGCCGCCATTATGATCGGAAAGGCCATAAAGGATTCTCTGATTCGCGAAAACGAGGCGGACAGAATCTTGTTCGCGCTGGAAAAATCGATTATGAAATATATTCCGCGTGAACTGACAATTCCTTTCAATGTCAATTTTACCGGCAAGCTCAATGATATTGCCTCTGACGGAAAATATCTCTGGGTGGCAACCGACTCCGGCCTGTTCCGATATAGAGACGGCTGGCAAAGATTCGGCACCGATTACGGTTTTCCCACAAACAGCATTAAAAGTCTGACGCTTTATAAAAAGATGGCCTTTCTGGGGACTGATACCGGACTGGTTTTATATGATGCCGGCGCCGTCACTTACTTCGGATCGGAGCATGGTTTGCCGCAACTGCCGGTATCGGGCGTGGCTGTATACAACGAAAAACGAGCGTGGGCAATAATCGGGGATGACATATATCAATACGATGGATTGTTATGGAGAAATTACATTGAAACGCCGGTTGCATCCCTGCCTGCCGCTGAGAAAATTTATGACATTATGAAAATCTTTGACACTCCGGCCGAGCGGGAAAGATTCCTGAAAAAGTTCAAAGACTATAATCCGGAAACTCCAGGTATTCTTGAACGAACCGCTGAAGGACAGAGCGATTCAATTATGGTCATGGACAGCATGGTGATGGTAACCGATTCGACAGCGGAAGAAAAACCGATGGATTCATCGATGCAGGCAACCGTTGCCAGGATTAAAGAGGCCGCCAAGGCAGATTCAAAATCGGGGCCGAAGGCTAAAATACCCATTGCGGCCGGTTTGAAATTCAAGGTCCTTTCGACGGCGGTAGATCAGTCCGGCAGTCTCTGGATTGGTACCGAATTCGGTATACTGAAATTCACGGGAAAGAGCTGGAAGCGATATGGGTATCGCAAGTATCCGATAGACAAAGATATCACGGTCTTTGAGCTGGCTTTGAGCAAGGTCAAAGGGGATTCCACCCGCGCTCAGCGTCTGGCCGATAATATTTCCAGAGTGAATGAACTTGAGTCGGATACTCTTAAGGCCGGAATGACGATAGATATATATGCCAACCCTGCCGGAGCCCGTATCCAGGATATTCATACCTCCGGGAGCAGCCTGATTTTTGCCACGACCAATGGAACGATTCGGTTCGATGGTATCTGGGGTTTTTATGAAGGGCGAGGACTTGGCGAAAGAACGATTTACCAGGTAAGCGAAGAAAGCGATAACCTGTGGTTCCTTGGGCGCGACAAGATCGACATCAATGCCGACGCTGTCAGCGAATTGACGCTGATGCATGTTAACTGGCTGCCGGAACTTGCAGATGATATATATTATGAATTCCTGGGTTTTGTCAGAAATGTGGAAGGGTGGGGGACTATTGGCATCAATGTCACTTACCTGACCTATGGGACGATTATCCGGACTAATGAATATGGTGTTACGGAAGGCGATTTTACGGCTTATGATGTCGCTTTCACTCTTTCATATGGTATCCCGCTGACTGCCTCATTATCGGGAGGTATTTCGGCCAAGGTAATTTACTCGCATTTGTCTGATCAAGGTGCCGGAGCTGAGAAGGGAAGCGGAACCTCAACCGGGCTGGCCGTTGACCTGGGATTGCTTTATCATATTGATCCTCGTATGACCCTGGGGCTGGCTCTGACCAACCTCGGACCCGATATTTCCTATATTGATGTGGCTCAGTCCGATCCGCTGCCGCGCAACCTGGCTGTCGGTCTGGCCTGGAAAATGATACAGTCCCAGTATAATGAGGTTCTGTTCACGATAGAAGCCAATAAGTCGCTGGCTGATCGCGATAAATCGATTCTTGAAGATTTCCGCGATGTAATCGCCAATCCGCAGGATGAACTTAAGGGATTCGTATACAACCCCTTCACGTTCGGCGGTCTCAGCAAGGAATTCAAGGGAGTTATTATCAACGGCGGTATTGAATATAAGTACAGCTCCTTTATTGCCTTCAGAGCCGGATATATTCATGATGAAGAGGGTGAGGTTAATACGCCGACGCTTGGCTTCGGACTGGCATATAATATGTTTAAGTTTGACTTTGCATATATTCCATCCAGCGACGATGTCCCGCTGGCCAATACCATGAGGTATTCGCTCTCGGTGAGATGGTAATCTTTGTGGAAGGGAGCGAATGAAGTTATGAAAAGGATAGCATTTTACAGGATTCTGGCCATTGTGGTCCTGTTGTCGACATCGGCCTTTGCCGACGGGACCAAGATACTGAAGCCCCTTTCAAAAGAGAGCCGGGTAATCGACAAGAACGATCCGAGAGTCGTGCAGCACGGTTTTCATTCCAAACCGTCGCACCGCAATATTCTGAATCTGGAACGTGATTACCCCTGGTCACTTCCCAAGCGGAATGAGGCTGCGGCCGCGGTTGATACCATCAGGGTGCTCGGGCTACGTTTCGATTTTGTCAATGAGAGTCCCGATGATCCTCTGACGACCGGACGGGGCAAGTTCGACCTGCGGGATACGCTTGCATTCCAGGAGGAATTCGGTCACATGATCGACCCCTCACCGCACGATAAAAAATATTTCGAAAAACAGTTTCAGGCTTTACGAAATTATTATTTCTTCGTTTCGGACGGCAGAATAGAACTGGTCTGGGATGTTTTCCCCGAGGCCGATTCCGGAGCCTATCATCTCAGCAAAAGCATGGGATATTACGGCTCGCAAAATCCGTATCTGGGTTTGACGGAGTATTTTATCGACTGTTTCATGCTTGTCGATACCATCGATCCCGATGTCCACTTCGCCGACTATGATTCATATTTCCTGTTCCACGCGGGATCGGACCGCCAGAATGATATTGGTTTTCCCCAGACGCCATCCGATTTGTACACCGGTTATATTTTCCTGATCGATTCGGCCCTATATCTTGACAATAATGGAACCGATTCTACAGCTGTCACCGATGCCCTGCTCATGCCCGAGACGGCCAGCCAGGATAACCGGGCCACCGCCCTGAACGCGGTCATGGCTCATGAGTTCGGTCATCAACTCGGCCTGATTGATTTGTATCGGACCGACAACTTTTTCACCATGATAGGCGATTTCGGATTGATGGATAACAACGGATTCGGAACCGGAGTTGATTTTGGATTTGATGTCGGCCGTGCCTTTGGAACATCGCCGATATATCCAATGGCGTGGTCGCGGGCATTTCTTGGATTTGACGATCCGGTGATTTTCAGGCAGGGAACTTCAATCGAACTCGCTGCCGCCGAAATGGCTACCTCCGGAACCAGAATCGGGAAATTGCCGATTTCCGAATATGAATATTTTCTCATAGAGAACCGCCAGGAGGATGTTGACGGCAAAACCACCGTCATTCTGGCCGATTCGACAACCTCGGTCATACTCGGACCGAGCGATCTCCAGCGTAATCTTACCGGCGAATATGATTTCCTTTTACCGGGTTCCGGCATACTGATCTGGAAGGTCGATGAAATAGTGGCATTTCTGGATTACAATCGGAATGGATATATCAACTTTTTCGATAATCAGCTTCAACTGGATCCGGATCGCCCCTTTGTCAAGCTGATGGAGGCGGACGGTCTGGTCAATTTCGGTGGGATATATTATTCCGGTTATGGTACCGCGGAGGATATGTACTATGCCGGAAATAATACATCATTTACGCCAAACACCAATCCTCCGGCCGAAGGTTACGGCTTGACCAATTCGCACATATATGTCACCAACATCTCGGAATCGGGCACGACCATGACTTTTGATCTGGAGCGCGATTTCGTGTCGGATGGCTTCCCTCAGCGGACGGGAGTGCCGGTTTATAGTCTATCACCGATAGCAGCCGACCTGGATAAGGATGGAACGACCGAATTGATAGCCGCTGCAGGGAAAAATTTAATAGTCGTCAACGAAGACAGCACCGATATTACGCCCGCCTATGGCCCGCCATTCCTGGATACTTCATACATATTAAATATTGCCAATTATAACATTTTTGCAGATCCGTTGTCGCCATCGCCGCCGGTTCAGAATTTTGGCGGCAGTAATCCGGTCTACCGGGTACCCATCTTCGCGCGGACATCGGATTATATCACGGCCGGTCCGGCGGTCGGCGATTTCGGCCTGGGCACCGATTCGCTATTCATCGCCGTGGCGGCCGGACGGTGGCTCCATGTTTATTCTTTGAATGATGCCAATCTGGACGGCATGGCGGAATTGAAATTTGATTCTGTCAGCACCGGAACCACCCGGCCGATTGTCTGGATGTCGTTCGGGGATACGCTGACATTGGCCGTTGTCGATACGGCTCAATCTTATGTCCGCCTGCTCAGCGTTCCGGAGACGGGGCTTATTACGATGCCCGCATCGCCGATCATCGACGAACCGGAATTTTTCGGAGCCTCCAAAATAAATTATAAATATGTCCTCCTGGCGGGAGATTCCTCGACGGTCAGATTGTACTATATCCCGGCTGTCGGCGAGTCGGTAAGTTATGATCTTGAGGGGCAGTATACGCTTGGCCCGGTGGCGGGCGATCTCAATCGCGACGGTCTTCCCGAAATTATCACGGCCACTCATGGGGGCGACATAAAAATTGTGACATTGGACACGACGGCCGGTTCGCTCGCCTTTTATAATTCAATCAGCCTGAGTGATTCGATCTTCGTGAATCCGATTGTGTCCGACATAGACCGTGACGGCTATCCCGATATTATTCTTGGCGGGAGAAACAAAATTCTGGCCCTTGACAGGGACCTCATCAGCCTGATGAATTTCCCGATCGAAATCGACCGCGCTTTTCCGAATTCGTATGTGATTTCATCACCGGTTGTCGGAGACATCAACGATGACGGTATTAAGGATATCATTGTATCGACCTCGGGAGGTCGTTGCTATGCCTTCAGCAGCAGCTATTCCTTTGATGAGGCGCTTCAGTTCGGATTCCCTCTGGCTTCCGGGACACTGGAAATGGGATCTCCGGTGCTGTTCCGGAAGGCCAATGGAGGCGGTCTGGGCTTTTTGGGAATCGACGGCTGGTTTTACTCTTATGATGTAAGTTATGATTCGGCCCTGGCCGATTGGCCGATGGCAGGAGGAGGCGCCACGCTCGATTATTATCTTCCCGATGACAGGCTCAAGCCGGTGGCTGCATATACCGACAAGCTGCCCGAAGACAAATTTTTCTGTTATCCCAATCCGACCTATGATGGCCGGACCACAATCCGCTTTTTTGTCGGTGATGATGCTGATGTTACGATGAATATATATGATATGTCGGGGAAGAAGGTCGCCGATGAATATAATCTTACCGGCCGCGCCGGTTCATATGAAGAAATGATGTGGGATGGTTCATCGCTTCCATCCGGAGTATATCGCTGTGTTATTGAAGCCGATTTTTCCGGAGAAACCTTGACATCATTTAAAGATATAGCAATCATTAAGTAGGAGAGATAAAATGAAGAGAGTATTATTAACCATTATGATTCTGGCGCTGCTGCAAATACCGGCTTTGGCCTTCGAACTGGAAAATAGTCAGCTTGAGTTGCAGATACAGGATATGCGAGGCAGCGGAACCGAATATGTAAATGCCTATACAGGAAGCGAACCTCAGGGTGACGATTTCTCGTTCGGTTTCGACGAAGCGGAAAATATCTATGAATATGATTTCAAATCACCGAAAAAGGCCTTTATATATTCTCTGATAGTACCCGGACTGGGTGAGCGCTACACCAAATCCAATGTCCTGAAATCCTTGTTTTTCCTCGGCGTCGAAGCCGGCATGTGGATGAGCTATTTCAGTTTTCATAATGACGGCGAAAAATTAACCGACAAATTCCAGGATTATGCCAATGTCAATTGGAGTGAGCAGGCGTACCGGGACTGGATTATTGAATACGACGTCGATGAGGACACGCTGACACACGAACTGCCGGAGACAAAAGATCAGCAGTTCTATGAAATGATCGGCAAATACGAGCAATTCCGCGGCGGCTGGAGCGATTATATTCCCGGGGAAAATGACAGTACCATATCGCCGTTTCGCGAATCATACAATACCCAGCGGCAAAAGGCCAATGATAAGCTGGATCAGGCCAACAGCTTTATAATTCTGTCGATGGTCAATCACCTGTTGTCGGCCTTCGATTCCGCCCTTGCGGCCAAACGCCATAATAAAAACAAAGCGGCCGAGATGTGGCTGTCGGTCAGGGCTGAAATGAAGAAATACTCGGCAACAGAATCAATTCCAATTTTGAAAATATCATGCAGGTTTTGATATGAAGAAATTTTGCAGAGCTGCAATCATGATGATGCTGATAATCCCGGCCGTTGCCGTGACCGGGAATCATTGCATGGCCAGAGTCGATCTGCCGGTCTCTCCTCTTTACGGGCCGATCGAACTGGCGGTTAATGATAATATTCAAATGAAAGAATTCGAAGTTCCGTCGGACAGTCCGACGGCGCCTGCGCCGGATCAGAAAAAAATATCGAAGAGCAAAGCGGTATTCCTTTCGCTGCTTATGCCGGGGGCGGGTCACTTCTATCTCGACGAAAAAGGACGAGGCGAGGTATTTGTGGGCACGGAAATAGTCTCCTGGGCGGGCGCCGCGGCCTTTCAGATTTATGGAAAATGGAAGGAAGATGATTACATAGACTATGCCGTGAAGCATGCCGGAATCGATCCGGCCGGCAAAAGCGAAGATTTTTATAAGAATTTGACCTTTTATGATTCGCGGATGGATTACAATACGGCCGGACGCGTCATCGATCCGGGCGATCCATACTATCCCAACACCTCCGCCTATTATTGGGACTGGGAAAATGATGCCAGCCGCAGTTTCTATCGCGGAATGAGGAATGACAGCGAAACCGCGTTCCGCAATCGGGATTTCATGATCGGGGTGGCGATATTCAACCGGATTATCGCCGGTATCGATGCCTTTCGCCTGGCGCGCAAAAAAATCCATTCACGCGTCGATCAATTCGGAGGCGGTCTCGGCAAGGATGTCAAACTGGCATTTAAAGCCAATCCTTTCGGGAACAATCCCAAAGTCGAAATAAAATTGTCCAGACGATTTTAATGGCCAGACAGTCATTGATTCATTTTTGTTTTTTTCTGCCGATTCTTTCGGCGTTATTATTGATCGGCTGTCGTCCCGGACCGGGAGCCGGTGAAGAAACACTTCCTTCGAAAAAACCGCTTGCATTAATTTACGAAAGTCGGATTGCCGGTAATGTTATCGGGCAGAGCCTGTCCGGCCCCATCGGTATGGTTTCGGATGATGCCGGACACCTGTATGTGGTCGATGCGGGGA
>JBFMFJ010000170.1:0-7528 GCA_040752235.1 Candidatus Zixiibacteriota bacterium
TTGAGCAGTTTGAGTATGGCCGGGAAAAGGGTCATGTGCGCGCCCGAAAGTATCGAAACCCCGATGGCATCGACATCTTCCTGTATGGCGGCGTTGACAATCATATCCGGCGTCTGGCGCAATCCGGAATAGATCACTTCGAATCCGGCATCCCTGAACGCGGCCGCGATAACTTTGATTCCGCGGTCATGTCCGTCTAGACCCGGCTTGGCAAGCAGTATTCTTATTTTGTCTGACATGATGTTTATCTTACTCTAAGAGTTAACAATTTACAATTGATTGTTTATTTATATCACCGGGGGTTCGATATACTCGCCGAAAAGCGGCTTCAGAGCATCGCATATCTCACCTTCGGTTGCATATACTCTGACACAATCAAGCATCGCCTTGAGAGTGTTGCCGTTGCCCTTGGCGGCGGCCTGCAACTCATCAAGCGTGCGTGTCACTTTATCATTGTCGCGGTCGCTGCGAATCTTTTTGACAAAAGCGCTCTGCTCGCGTTCGACCGATTCATCGATTCTCAAAATCGGAATATCGATCTTCTCATCATCCATCACATACTCGTTGATTCCGACAATAATCCGCTCTTTCTTCTCGATCTCTTTCTGGTAGCGATAGGCCGCTTTGGCGATCTCGCGCTGGAGGTAACCTTCCTCGATGCATTTGACGACACCGCCGCGCCGCTCGATTTCATCGAGATATTTCTCGGCATCGGCTTCGATCTTGTCGGTCATCGCCTCGACAAAATACGACCCGGCCAGCGGATCGATAGTATTGGCCACACCGGTTTCATGAGCGATAACCTGCTGCGTGCGCAGGGCAATCAGCACCGCCTTTTCCGACGGGAGCGCCAGGGTTTCGTCCATCGAGTTGGTGTGCAGCGACTGTGTGCCGCCGAGGACTCCAGAGAGCGCTTCGAGAGCGGTCCGGACAATGTTGTTCTCCGGCTGCTGGGCAGTCAGCGAACATCCGGCCGTCTGGGTATGAAAACGCAATAACCAGGAACGTTCCTGTTTGGCTTTATATTTTTCCTTCATCCGGCGGGCAAAGATTCGCCTTGCCGCGCGGTATTTGGCTATTTCCTCGAAGAAATCCTGATGCGCATTGAAAAAGAATGACAGCCTGGGCGCGAAAGCATCAACATCCTGTCCGGCTTTCATGGCCGCCTCGATATAGGTAAAACCATCAGCCAGCGTGAAGGCCAGTTCCTGCGCCGCAGTCGAGCCTGCCTCGCGGATATGATAACCGGAAATCGAGATTGTGTTCCACTGGGGCACATGGTCGGTGCAGAATGCCATCAGGTCGGTAATCAGCCGGATTGACGGTTCCGGCGGGTAGATCCATTCTTTCTGCGCGATATATTCTTTCAAAATATCGTTCTGGAGGGTTCCGCGCAGTTTATCGAATGGTACCCCCTGCTTTTCGGCCACTGCCAGATACATGGCGAGCAGAACCGAAGCCGGGGCATTGATGGTCATCGAGGTGGACACTTCGCCGAGATTGATCCCCTTGAAAATGACCTCCATATCGGCCAGGGAATCAACCGCCACGCCGCATTTGCCCACTTCACCCAGCGAGCGCGGGTGATCGGAATCATAGCCCATCAGGGTAGGGAGGTCAAAAGCGACCGAGAGGCCGGTTTGCCCATTTTTCAGCAGGTAATGGTATCGCTCATTGGTCTGTTTGGGCGTTCCCATACCTGAAAACTGGCGCATGGTCCAGAGCCGGCCGCGGTACATGGTATGATGCACTCCCCGGGTGTAAGGGTACTGGCCGGGATAACCCACTTTTTTGAAATATTTATCGCTGTCCACATCGGCCGGGGTGTAAAGCTCATTGACTTCATCGCCGGAAACAGTGATAAAACGGGGACGGGATTTTTTGGAGCGGACTTTGGCCGCTTCCGAGTCCCAATTTTTCAATTTTTTGTCGTTTTCTTCAAGAAATTCTTTATCAAACACAGCACACTCCGGTTAATAATTAACCTAACAACTTAATAACTTTAACGGGAAAAATCAAGCCCCATTAGGGACCTAATTTATGGCACTCAAGCTCTTAATTTACTTAAATTTAATGCATTTTATACGTGAATAAGAGGACACTTTCTTTGGCAAAAATATACATCATCAAGACAATATCCCGAATTGACTGAAACCGCTTGATTTTAACTGCCGTCCGGCATTATATAGCTTCATTGAGTTTATCTGACTTCGGACTTTATGAATAATAAGATAAGAGAATACATACCGCCCCTGTTTATTACCATTACCCTTCTAACCATTTCATTTATCCTGCATTATAAATCCTGCGGTTCGCCGATAACAGCGGACTCCGAAGTCTGGCGCAGCAAAATGGAATATCATCTGAACCACGCGCCGTTTTCAATAAGGTTCTTCACCACCTATCTGGTGCTTTTTATTTCGAATATTTCCGGGCTTCCGAATCGAGAAGCCTTCTATATTATCCAGTTCGGACTGGCATTGTTTCTGGGCCCTGTCTTTTATGGTTTTCTGAAGCAGCTTGGTTTCGAGAAAAACTGGTCCAATATCGGCGTGGTTTTATTGATGAGTTCATATCCGATAATTGCGGCGCATTTCGAACCGGTTCATACCTGGGATGATTTCTGGGTCTATCTTTTTCTGGTTTTCTCTTTCATGTATTTATTGCAGGGGAGAAATCCGGCCGGAATAATCTTTTTCATTCTGGCCTGCCTGGTGCGAGAATCGACGACCATTTTCTACCCGGTCGTGGCGCTGGCGATATATAAATTCGGCGGAAGGACTACATCAATAAAGAAAATTTTTTACCTGTCGGCCCCTGTATTAATTTGCGGTATTTATTACCTGATATTATGGCAGGATTCCGAACCGGAGCGTGTTGGTTTTATATATTACAATTTCGCCAATTACCTCAGGGCGAGTGATTCCATTTTCTCATTCTACATATCATTCGGCTTTGCCTGGGCGGCGATTATCATGGCGTGGTCAAGGCTGACCGGCTCAAAAAGGAACATTCTCGTTGATTTTCTATACTACAGTTCGATTATCATGCTGACCTTGAATACATTTATGACGATTTTCTTTACCCATGCCCGGGAAACAAGAATATTTTTCCCGCCATATCTGTTCGTTTACCCTCTGGTGCTGGTTATAATCCGTGCCGTTTATGAGACTATAAGAACCGATATGTCAAAGCGGCTCAGGAATATGATGATACTTCTGATCATGGTCCTGGTTATAATCGGTATCCCGGCGGCATATCTTATATTTCCTGCTTTTGAGTACCGCCAATGCGCCAACTTTTGCCGGCAGGATGTCGGAATAAATCTGGCAATTACGGTTTTTTTACTTTTTGTATGGAGTGCTTTCCCGAAAGCGAGAATAAGATTCGACGAGATGATATCCCGTTTATCAAGCGGGAAAAGTAACGACAGCCATAGAGGCCAAAACCGGGGAGCTTAAGATATTAATTCCTAAGCATTACTTTTGGTCCTGACCTGTTTCGTATTGGTATTTTCAGCCATCTTTTCATGCATCAGCAAACGGACAATATCCCCGACTTTCTCGGACAGGTTACGAAGCAGGAACCCGGTTTCATAGCAGTTCAGTTCATCGTTCTTGTTGCACCATTTGCTTTCGGCATCGAATATCAATTCCCGGCTTTCAAGAATTTCTTCGGGTAATTCTATTTTGCATTCGTAGAGTTTCGGGAATTCGATGGGTTGATCTGAAACCAGCATCAGGCCGTTTATCGACATATTCACGACCCGGCCGAGAAAATCTCCGGTTTTTCTGTCGAAGAGACTCAAATTGTGACAGGCCTGCCGTCCGACAAATTTGCGTTTTTCAGACATCTTATAAATCCCAGCTATAAATAATCCCAAAAAAGTTCACATAATTATATCGTCAATTTAGAGGACAGGCTTGACTCAGGCTGATATCAAATTTGGATACTTTTGTCCGCAGAGAATCGGTAATTAGAAATTATTTATGGTCAAACCGGACCGCTTGACCAGTTCGCGGCAGGCCGTGTATGGATCGCCGCTGCCCTCGTAAATACCCGAAACCGCCTTTTCGAGATCGGGCAATTCGGCCAGGCGGCTGCGGATCATATTGTCGACATAAAAGGTCAGGATATTGTATATTTTTTTGCGAATCTGCTTTTTCCGGTGATTTTCCAGCCAGCCCGATTTTACCGCATAGTCCATGTGAAGAGACATTTTCTCGAGCAGGATATCGGTTCCCTTGTTATTGACGGCTTCGGTGGCCATTACCGGAATATCCCAGGCCATCTGATCACGTTTGAGATCAAGCGTCATGTTCAGTTCCATGACAATATTCTCGGCGCCGGGGCGGTCGGCTTTGTTGACCACAAAAATATCGGCGATTTCCATCAGTCCGGCCTTGAGTGTTTGTATTGAATCACCGGACTCCGGAACCAGAACCACGACCACAGTATCGCAGGCATCGACAATATCCAGTTCGATCTGGCCGACGCCAACAGTCTCTATCAGGATATAGTCGAAGCCGAAAGCATCGAGCACGGTAGTGACATTGCCGGTGGCGGAAGCCAGCCCGCCCGAGGATCCCCGGGTGGCCATGGATCGAATAAAGATGGAGCCGTCGGTGGGCATATCGGTCAGGCGAATGCGGTCGCCGAGGAGCGCTCCGCCGGTAAACGGCGATGAAGGATCGACAGCGATGACAGCCACTTTGCTGCCGTTCGATGCCAGGGCCTTGGAAACATTATTGACCAGCGATGACTTGCCTGCGCCCGGCGGGCCGGTGAAGCCTATCCGGATTGCCCGGCCCGATTTGGGATACAATTTTCCGAGGACATCGCGGTAACCGTCCTCATAATCTTCCACGAAGGATATTATCTTCGCCAGCGCCGACTGGTCGCCCTGAAAAAATCTATCCAGTACCGACATAGACATCAACCGAATTGTCTTAAATCACCTGCCGCCAGTTTGATATCCTTCAAGCGCAACTGGATTCTGGTATGACCATCCCACGAATTGTATTCTATCACAAAAACCAGATCAACCAGACTGCCCCGGCCGGACAGGCGCCGTGCCCAATCACCGAATCCAAAGCCGATGACATCAAATACGGCATCGCCCTTACGGACTTTCATCTTCAGGTGATTCTTGCCCACACAATAAGGCTGCCCGAGAATCTCGCAGTTGCGCGTCAGGAAAACGGGACGCATGTTTTGCGGTCCGAAGGGAGCGAAGGTCTCGATAACATCAAGCAATCTATTATCGACCTGCGAAAGCTCTATCTCCGAATCGATATAGAGTTTGGCCACCAGATCATCATCAGTCAGCATCCGTTTCGATACTTCCTTAAGCCTTTCACGGAAAGCGTCAATTTTATCCGGCTTGATGGTCAGGCCGGCGGCGTATTTGTGGCCGCCGTACCGCAGAAGAAGATCCTCGCATTCCTTGAGAGCATCACAGAGATGGAAACCCGGAATCGACCGTGCCGAGCCTTTGCCCTCGCCGTTGTCGATAGCAATCATCACAGTCGGCAGATGGAATTTTTCCACCAGCCGGCTGGCGACGATCCCTATTACTCCCTGATGCCATCCTTCCGAGGCCAGGACAATGGCCCTATCCTCTTTGAGGTTTACCATCTGGCGAATTTGCTCCAGCGCATCATTGAGAGTTTTCTCATCGATATTTTTGCGTCTCTGGTTTTCCCTGTCAAGTTTGCGGGCGATTTCTGATGCCAGTTTTTCATCCTTGGTGGTCAGCAGCTTGATAGCCATCTCGGCGTCGCCCAGTCTCCCGATGGCATTTATCCGCGGGGCCAGAATGAATACAACCTGTCCGGTCCCGATTTCCTTTCCCATCAATCCGGAGACAAAAGCGAGCGACTTAAGGCCCGGTTTTGTCGTGCGTGAAATCTGCCTGATTCCGAACTTGGTCAGGACCCGGTTTTCACCTACCAGCGGGACGATATCGGCCGAGGTCCCCAGCGCCACCAGATCGAGATGTTCCTCCAGCTCGGTGCGGTCCTGCTGTAACCGGCGGTATAATGCCTCCGCCAGTTTCCAGGCAACGCCGACGCCGGAAAGATCGCCATGCTCATAATTGCACTCTTTCAATTTGGGATTGACCAGAGCGACCGATTTCGGAAGCGTTTCGCCCGGTTCATGGTGATCGGTAAGGATACATTCGATGCCGAGCGAGCGGGCAAATTCCACTTCCTGCACGGCCGTCACGCCGGTATCGACCGAAATAATAAGAGAGATTCCCTTTTCCTGGGCTTCCTTGATACCATCGGTCGAAAGCCCATACCCCTCAATAAGACGATTGGGTAGATAATAGGTCACCTGAGCGCCAAGCTTGTTCAGTACCAGATACAAAAGCGATGCGGCCGTGATGCCGTCGACATCATAATCACCGTAAACCATAATCCTTTCGTTTTCACGGAGAGCATCCAGAATTCGCTCAACAGCCTTATCCATTCCGTACAACAGGAACGGATCCCTGAGATCTGTCAGAGTGGGATGAAGGAATTTCTGAATGGTTTCGACCGTGTCGATCTGCCGGTTAAAGAGAATCTTGACGATTATCTTATCCAGCCCGGTTTTGACGGCGATGTCCTGAAGCAATTCGGCATCCGGCTCGGGCGCAATAACCCATTTGAGCGGGACTGACCTTGTTGCCCAATTCATTTCTGATTCCTTTTTCAAGAAGCCAGAAAGAGCAGAATAAGCCGAGTTCTGTTCCGCCATGAATGGCGAATACGGTCATTTATCTTGACCGGACAGTTGCCTGCCGGTTCCATGCGGCCTACCCGGAAATCAAACGGGGCGAGCCAGCCCCTCTTTCCCTATTTGGCCTTGCTCCTGGCGGGGTTTACCTGCATACCGGTTACCCGGTCTGCACGGGGTCTCTTACACCTCGATTTCACCATTGCCGCTGAAGGTCTTGCGGCCCTCAGGTAGGCTGTGTATTTTCTGTGGCACTTTCCGTCGGATCACTCCGCCCCGGTGTTACCGGGCGCCATAGCTCTGCGGAGCTCGGACTTTCCTCACTTCATTCAATCATAAAGCGCGACCGTGTTCTCCTCTTCCTGTACTTTCGTTAGAATCTATAGTTAACACATATTATCTAGTTATTGCGGCGATAATTGGGTGCTTCCTTGGAAATGGTCACACTATGCGGATGCGACTCTATAATGCCGGCATGAGTAACTCGCATAAAACGAGCATTCTTATGCAGCTCTCCGATGTCGTGAGCGCCGCAGATTCCCATACCGGAGCGAAGTCCGCCGACCAACTGATATATGGTACTGCCCAATTCACCCTTATAAGGAACACGTCCTTCAATACCCTCAGGCACGAATTTGGAGACATCCTCCTGATGCTCCTGGAAATACCGATCGCGGCTTCCGGCTTTCATCGCTTCCAGCGAACCCATACCGCGATAAGTTTTGAACGTGCGCCCTTCATACAAAACTGTTTCTCCCGGGGATTCTTCGGTTCCGGCCAGAATGGAGCCGAGCATAACAGCCGC
>JBFMFJ010000171.1:0-7523 GCA_040752235.1 Candidatus Zixiibacteriota bacterium
ATAGTATGCGGCGGTGATGGTACTATCAATATGGTGGCTCGGCATATAATTCGCCGGACCATTCCGCTGGGCATCATTCCGATGGGGCGGTTCAATAACATTTATCGTTCGCTGTATGGCGAACCTGATTTCAAGAGGGCGGTTGCCAATATATTATCGGGAAAGGATAAAAAGATTGACTACGGGCTGGCCTCGGGCGAATTTTTTATCGGTTGTGTCTCCCTTGGATTTATCCCGCAATTGTACCAATTAATACAGAGCCGCAAGCAGCCGCGTTTTGCAATCAGCTGGTCGCGCCTGGCAGCACAGGCGGCCGCGATGGTCGAATTGAAACCGCTGTCAATCAAAGTTGATGCTTTCGCGTTTGATTTTACTCCCCAAATACTGAGCATTAATCTGTTATCGCATATCGCCGGAATACCGATTATTCCCTCGTGCATCCCCGGTGACGGAAAATGCGAAGTCATTTTCGATATCGGCGAGGGACGCGCCATTATGTCAAGTTTTGTCAGGCAATTGTTCAAGCAGAAATATCTTTATTCCGATGATGTCCGTCTTTATCGCGGCGAACGTATCACGGTCTCGCCGGTCGAGGGGCAGAAGGCTTATATCGACGGTGAAATCGTATCGTTGCGGGCTCCGGAACTACGTATCGAGATTTTCAGCCAGAAAATCAGAGTTTTTTATAAACCCGATACTGTCAAGCAATGAGCAGATATACAATTATTATTACATCCGTCCTGATGATATTGTCAGGCATCAATCCCGTCCAGGCGCAGTTCAAGACAACCGGTCAGCCAACTTTCGCGGAATATCTTGCAGACAAAGGTGAGGACGAGCCTGAAGCATATTACGCCAATCAGGTCACCGATACCACCATCAAATACCAAAATCCAACGACCGCGCTGTTCAAGTCGATGTTCATCCCCGGACTGGGACAGATAGGCAACCATAAATATATCAAGGCCGGCGTTATTATAATTTTGGAAACATCGCTCATTGCCTCTTTAGTGCACTATATCGACAAAGCTTCGACGGCCAAAGATGCTTTTGAGGCCACCACCGATTTGACCGAGAAAACCAGCCTGTTTCAGGAATACAAGGTTGCCAAAGATGACCGTAACCGTTTTTCATGGTATACCGCTACCGTAATTTTTCTTTCCATGTTCGATGCATATGTCGATGCCCACCTGGCCGGTTTTCCAAAGTATGACAAAAAACTGTCGGTGGATATGTCTTCCGAGAAGGAACTGGATCTGGCTTTGAAATTTACGTACCGCTTCTGAGGAGGCGGTTATCTGTCGCAGAGTATTATATTCTTGACATCAATATTATATTTCGCCGGATCGATAATACGGACTACCTTTTTATCGGCATTCACCGATTCGGATAAATCGATCTCGTCAAACTGCACATAGGGTCCCGACTTGTCACCGATAATCTTGACTACCGGGCGGGAAAGCGCATTCTGGTTGGTGCGTGCAATCACTCCCAGGCGTTCGTCGCTCAACAGCACCATGGTACCGGGAGGATAAACGCCGATAATATTGACGAACAACTTCATCAGGAAATCATCGAATTTGACATTCATCTGATACATCATCTTCCGCAGCACTTCATCCGGCGGAATCGGTTTTTTAATATAAAGTCTTCCCGAATTAAGAGCGTCGAAAGTATCGGCGATGGTGACAATCCTCGAAAACAGATCGATAGGCCGCCGGTTTACAAGGGACGGGTAACCGGTATAATCACGGTTTACATGATGTTCGAAGGCAACGATGGCGGCATGGGCGGTTTGACGGCTGAACCGCAGGTTTCGCAATATCGTCTTGGCACCGAGAAGCGGGTGTCGCTGCATCTGAATCCAGTCATTCTCATCGAAAATATCCGGCTTTCGAATCAGATCTTCCGGAAGCTTAATTTTTCCGATATCATGAAACAGCGCCGCGAACCCAAGATCCGATAATTGTGTCCGGTCCAGGCCGAGTTTGACTCCGATGGTCAACGAATAAACACAGACATTGGCACAGTGGGCATATGTATATTCGTCGAAATCGCGGATATTCGTCAACTCAATCAGGGAGCACTCATCTTCCGATATCTGTTCAATGAGTGATTGCACCACCCGGCGAGCCTTGGAAATGTCTATTTCCTTGTCATGGGAAGCGCGAATCATGCTCTCCTCTACCACCGAGATAGCCCTGAAGAAGGTCACCCGGGCGGTCCGCCTCATCAGCTTTCGCTTCTCTTCAGAAAGGACGGCTTTCCTTTCTCTTCTGACGGCGGCCAGGAGAGAAATGCCTTCGATGCCAAGTTCGGTCAGGCGCCTGGCCACATCTTCCCGATTACGACTCTGGCGGTCAAGGCTGTTGACGAGATAGATGAATTTATCTATCTGCCGATTATCAAGGGAATCATCAAGCGTGACACCGCCGACACCAAGCTGATGCCAGGCATCGACAATACCCCGAGCACGGACAATCCCCTCGCTGTCGAATCTGACCAGTTTATCGCGGACGAAAATTCTGCCATCAATGACCTTGACAGAAATTTTTCCATAGGCATCTACCAGCCGCCTGAAGGTCACATAAAATTTGGAGGACTGTGTCTGATAAGTGGCATTATTGGCATCGACATATTGCGCCGTCTTAAACAGGATAAAGAAGGCATTAATAAAGGCCACTTCTTCTCTGCCGGCAACATCAACCGGCTTGTTTTCTTTTTTAACCTGTTCTTTTTTTACCTGGTTCATTTATCGCCCGAATATTTTAATTCTCTTCTGGCTCTGAGAGCCTCACCGGCCATACGGCGAAGCCGCCGCCGCCATGATTTGTTGAATCTTATCAAAATTTTTTCGGCCCTGTCCGATGTGTTTCGGGATAATGCCTTGAATGCGACCTTCTGATAAAAATCCTTGATCTGGCTGCGAAACCATCCCCCCTTCGTTATAAGCGACGTGAGATATCCCACGGCATGTTCTCCGCCGAGTATCGAGAGCAGAATAATAATTCTTTCCTGAATCGTCTCACTGAGCGTAGCAAAGCGGTCATCATTGATAATATTGACGATCGTCTGAAAACGGGTTTCATCGGGTAATCCCAGAATTGTCTCGAGAGCAGTCTGCCTGACGCGCTCATCATTATCCCAGATCAGCTTGAACAATAAATTTATATTTTCATCGGTTGGCTTGCGGCACAGTCCCAGGGCCACCTGGTAACGTATTCGCGCGTCCGGGTGATTGAGAGCCTTATCCAGATAGGGTGCGGTTTCCTCGGTGCCTATCTCGGAGAGAATCGCCGCGGTGTTTCTGACAACAAACCAGCGCCGGTCGAAAATACCCTTGGATATAATGTCAACATGATCCCGGCCTTTCCTGACCAGGTAATCGCAGATAGCTTCCCGATGATTCCGATGTTCGAGGACACCCAGAAGATCGGTTATTGTAGATAGCGATTCCCAGCCGAAATGATTCAGGTAAGTAACTAAATCCTCACCACTGATGGTTGAATCGGCATTGAGAATGTTGGCGAGTGCCGAAAGTTTTTCCCACCCTCCCGACATCACCAGGGCATTATGCACCCGCTCCTCGAATCGGGGATCATTCTTTTTAATGCGTTTCGCGCCATCACTCAGGCATTCTATAATTTTCCCGGCGGCGTTGAGATTTCCCTGCTTGATAAATTCCGACTGTATTTTTTCGGTCAACATGACTACTTCGGAAAAATCCTGGAACTGCGTTTCCTGAAACAGTATTTCCTGAAGCAGAGTGATCGTTTCATCAAAAATATCGAATTTGTCATTCTCCCGAATCATTTCTTCGACCCGGGAAAGTTCCTCTTTCTCAAGAGTGAAAGCCTCATTTAGAATCAATGTCGTATCGGGCAGAGGTGTCGCGCCGGGGCCGCCCGCCTTGCCGGCGGTGTTTCCTGCACTTGAGCTTTTCCGAGTCGGAATGAAACCGGCTGGGATGGGAATATCCAGAGGAAGACCTGCCGCCATGGCAAAATTGTCTGCATCATGCGCATCGGCGGAATTGGCTATTTCATAATCGCCATCCTCTTCTTCGTCGTCATCCAGAAAAATGGCGGAGTACTGGACTCTGCCGGAATCATCATCGGATGTCCTTCTGATAAATGAATCCGCATCAACGCATGATTCCTGCACTAGGAATTCGCCTTCATATTCCTTCATAGCGACATCTTCGATGGTGGAGTATTTCAGGCCGTCGATCTCGGACTGCCAGAGAAGAGCCACCAGATCCTCCGCCCCCGGTTCCTTATTGACATAGGCTTTCATCACCCTGAAAAAGGCGGCGGCTTCATCATAATCGAAGCATTCATTAAAGGATATGTCGGTTATGCCGGCATTGAAAAAGATGGCGGCCAGGGAGTCATCCGAGGAATCATCTTCGTAGACAACCTCACCTTTATAATAAATCTTCGCGGAATCGATCTGGAACGCCAGTCTTTTCTTCTCCCTGATCAGGTCGGTGAAACGTTCAATGAATGATTCCTTGAGCCGCGTTGGAATCGGATTATTCTCGGGGTAAACCGCAACTACTTTGATAGTTTTCAGCAAATCGACAAGAAGTCGGGAAATATATGAAAACTCCCCGGAAGGGTCATTGTTTGGTTTATTATGTTCGTCCATAACCGAAAATGCTTTCAACTTATTTATCGGCAAAAAGTTATGGCGATTTAGGATAAAATTGTCGAGGAATGAGAATAATTGATTGAGGTTTAACAGGTTAGCTTCCCCCGGCACATTCGCCGGGGGAAACCAATTTCGGAATTTACAAAGTCGTGATTTTATTTCGACCGGCTTTTACCATATTAGCGGCATTTCGAGAGTCAAAGATCAGCTTGGAGTTCTCAACGATCCAGTGATAGTTGTAGCTGGTATGGTTGGTCAGGATAATAACCAGGTCAGCTTTTTTCAAAACGGCGGCGGTCAGTTTGATCGATTTTTGAACGCCGCTATCCCACTTGATCTCAGGAACATGCGGATCATTATAGTGCAGTTTGGCGCCTTCTTTTTCCAGCAGCCTCATGACATCAAGCGCCGGCGATTCGCGCAGATCTTTGATATCTTTTTTGTAAGCGACGCCGAGTATCAGGATGTTCGTACCCTTTACCGATTTGCTATGCTGATTCAGGAGCCGGTTGACCCTCTCGACGACGTACTCGGGCATGTGCGAGTTGATATCGCCGGCCAGTTCGATAAAGCGGGCATAATAATTCAGGCTTTTCAACTTCCATGAGAGGTAATGCGGATCAATCGGGATGCAGTGTCCGCCCAATCCGGGACCGGGATAGAACGGCATAAAGCCAAAAGGCTTGGTGGCGGCAGCATCGATAATCTCCCAAACATTCAAACCAAGACGATCACACATCAAGGCCACCTCATTGACCAGACCGATATTGACCGAACGGAAAGTATTCTCAAGAAGCTTGACCATTTCAGCCGCTTTGGTCGATGACATCGGTACAACCGTATTTATAATCTGCTCATAAAATGCCTTGGCGATTTTGGTGCATCGCGCCGTGATACCGCCGACAACACGGGGCGTGTTGCCGGTCATGAATTTGGTATTGCCGGGATCGACGCGCTCCGGTGAAAACGCGAGGAAAATGTCCTTACCGACTTTGAGACCGGATTCTTCCAGAAGCGGCTTGATCATATCTTCGGTCGTACCGGGATATGTCGTCGATTCAAGAATGATGAGCATATCCTTGTGAAGTATCTGCTTTATCGCTTCAACCGCCGCTAAAATATAACTGACATCGGGATCCTTGGTTTTCGAAAGCGGAGTCGGCACACAGATCGACATCGTATCGGCTTTTTTCATCATCCTGGCATCATCGGTTGCAATAAGATTACCCGATTTTACCAGTTTCTCAACGACGCTATCCGGAACATCATCAATATCGGATTTCCCCGAATTAATCAGCTTTACCTTGTTTTTCGAAATATCATAACCATACACGGTAAATCCCACTTCGGCAAATTCAACAGCCAGTGGCAAACCGACATAGCCAAGACCGACAATACCGATAATGGCCTGACGGTTCTTAATCTTCGTCATCAAATCATTGGTCATATATCAACCCTGAAAAGGTTTCGCACTCAATTTCTGTCTCCAGTATTGAAGTGCACTTTCTAGTGTATCCTCTAATCTATTTCTGCCGGTCCAACCCAGCATTTTTCTAGCCTTCGTATTATCTCCCCTTAAAACGGGGATATCTGATTTTCTTAATCGGCTTTTGTCCACCTCTACCTTAATCGGAACCTCGGCCATCTTAAGGAGTTTGTCAAGGACCGTTTTAATCGCCACCGTCCGACCGGAACACAATTGATAAATTTCCCCCGGAACCCCCTTTTCCGCCATCAGGTAGTAACCGTATACTATATCACGCACGTCGGACAAATCCCGTTTGGCAGAAAGATCACCGACCATAATGACCGGCTTGCTTAAGCCCTTCTCTATGGCCGCTATCTGGCGGCAAAATGACGGAACTACAAATGTTTCGCTGTGCCGGGGGCCGGTATGGTTGAATGACCGGGAAATCACCACCGGCAAATTGTGGTGACTGACATAATAGCAAGCCAGATATTCGGCCGCAACCTTGGATATTCCGTAGGGCGAATTGGGATTTACGGCTTGGGTTTCTTTGAGAATCTTATTCGCGGGCATGAACTTGCCATAAACATCGGCGGAACTTGTAAAGACTACTTTTTTCAGGCGACTCCCCAGCTTTAGGGAAGCTTCCAGAATATTGAGCGTTCCGGTAAAATTGACATCATAAGTCAGGCGCTCTTTGGCAAAGGATTGCCCGACAGAGGAAACAGCCGCCAGATGGAAAATATATTCCGGCGCCACCGAGGTGACAAAATTGCTGACTTTTTCCGGCTTGAGAATGTCAAATCTTTCCGGCTCGATATCTTTCAATAAATGCCGGATATTGTCTTTCTTTTCACCGGGGGCGAGGCAGCCATAGACGGCAATCCCCTGCTCAAGCAGCAATTCGGCCAGGTATGAGCCGGCAAAACCGGCAATACCGGTGATAAGCGCTTTATTTCTTCTTTTCACGAAGTCTTTCCAGGTCGGCATCGACCATCATCTTCACCAGTTGCTCAAAACTGACTTCCGGCTCCCAGCCAAGTTCTTTTTTGGCTTTAGAGGCATTGCCAAGCAGCCGATCCACCTCGGCCGGACGGACAAAGCGAGGATCGGTGACGACATAATCATGATAGTCCAGATTGACACAGCCAAAGGCCGCTTCCACGAAACTCTTAACCGAATGACTCCGACCGGTGGCGATAACATAATCCTGCGCCTTATCCTGTTGGAGCATCAGCCACATGGCCCGGACATAATCACCGGCAAAACCCCAGTCGCGTTCGGCATCAAGGTTGCCCAGCGCCAATTTATCGGCCAGGCCGAGTTTAATTTGTGCCACCCCGTCGGTTATCTTGCGGGTGACAAATTCCAATCCGCGTCGGGGGGATTCATGGTTAAAAAG
>JBFMFJ010000172.1:0-7422 GCA_040752235.1 Candidatus Zixiibacteriota bacterium
ATTAATTATTTCCATTGAGAGTCCGAGGTTTACTGACAGGAAATGGATGGCCTGTCAGGAAATGTTGAATAATCTGCGCCGTAAATACGACAGCTTTTTCTTCGATATCCCCTGGCAGCAATTGAAGGAACAGCAGCTTTCGCTGAAACGGGCCGATAAGCATCAGCATCGGTTTGGCATTTTTGATGGAGATAGTTGCGTTGGCTGGGTGTTTGCGCAGGGGCGCAATGCCGGCGAGCCGGAACAATCGCTTTTTTGCAGCCTGGATGCCGATTATGATCGGATACCGCGAGAATTCTCCCGGATTGTGGCCGAAGCGCTGGCGAGACTGCTTGAAAGCTATGGTCTGTCTGAACTGGAATATATGGGCAACTGCCAAAGGACTATCGAGCCCGCCGAGCACTGGATGGGAAAGCGGTTGAATCTATTGAATCGATTCCAGCTCGTAAGAGCCAATGCAAATAATGACATTATGGATAAATGGCTGCGTGAGTTTCCGGCAAAATACCCCTCACTGCGGCTTGAGTTCCATGATCAGCTTCCGGATAATTACATTGTGCGATTTACCGAACTGTTCACGCAGTTTTTCAGGGAAATGCCTGATGAGAGAAATCGCGGGGTGAAGTTCCATATTACTCCCGAAATATTCCGAATGCACGATAAATGGCGCCGGGAGAATAACAGGGCCATGTATATATTCACGCTGCATGATAAAGACGATATGATCGGATTCACCAACGCCATGATTGCCAGGCATGACCCGGCCAATGCCTATCAGGCTATGTCCGGCATTGTCAGCAAGTATCGCGGCAAAGGGCTTTCAAAATGGCTCAAGGCGGCGTTGTTCAGAAAAATAGGCGAGGATTTTCCGGGCAATAAATCCATGATAACCGATATGCGGGCGGTTAATTATCCCATCCAGGCGGTCAATGAACAAATGGGTTATAAATTGACCAGCGAAGGCGCGGAATACAGTATCTTACTCGAAAAGCTGAAAGAATTTGCCGCACAAAAAGTATGAATCGCCGCCTCGCGATATAAAAACAATATAAGAGGATGATAATATGACCGATTCGGGCCTTGTGCAGGAAAGAAAACTGGAAAGACTGTTTCCGCAATTGAAGACATATTTTTCTCCTAAAGTCATTGGTGAAGTAAACGATGTCTATGTGAAAGTCACCAAGGTTAAGGGTGATGATGTCCCGTGGCACACCCACGACAATGAAGATGAACTGTTCTATATTGTCAAAGGCTCGCTGGTGATGCAGATTGAAAATCAGGACGACTTTACTCTCGGCCAGGGTGAACTTTATATTGTCGGGAAGGGCGTCAAACATCGGGTCCACTCGGATCAGGAATGCTGGATTCTTTTGATAGAACCCAAAGTGACCAAACATACCGGCGATGTCAAATCCACCATAACCCGGTCAATCGAAGAGCAATTGTAATTGTCTGGTTGTTTCCGAATCAAAAATCCGATAGTCGCGCTGCACAGTAATCCTATGTTTGAATTTTGACGTCGATTATGGCTGTGTCGGTTGATAAAGATGGAAAGCCAGGTTATCAATATTCCACGTGTGATTGTAGGCGTATGCGAACAGGACCGGATCCAGCCGCTCCATGGAACAGAACTTTATCGCGTTTTCTTTATAAAAACTCCTCAGTTTATCGGCGCTGGCAAAATCCTCCTTCATTTGTCCGCCAAAAAGGAACAGATACATTCCATTGAAGTCCCTGTAGACATCAAGACAGTCAAAAATCCCGCGAACGAACATCCTGTCTATAAGGATATGAATAGATAGATAGCTGGCCTTAAAGCTGATGGCGGCTAATGATTGCATCATACAAAGGTCATTTAGTTTTATCTCGCCATTAGAATATTTCTCATTATAAATATTGGCATAGTGAACGATCACATTACTCAAATCCATGAGGCAATCAGAAATTGGAATTCTGCTGGTAACATCCCAGGCTCCAAAGAGCAAATCCAGCTCTATGCTGACCACGGTGAGCACCAAATTTATTTTTGATGCAAGCTGCTGCGTAATTCGGCCGGCGCGAACATAGGCCTCGGTTATCAATGTTATGGCAGAAGTTATTGCAGTCTGTGCGTCGCCCAGAAATCCCGGGAGATCCTGCTCTATGGAATATTTCATTGCCTCTATCCAGTTCCCGTATATATCATCCAGAATAGCCATTGCATCATCGCAAGCCTCAACAATCTGGGCATCTTTCTGTCCTTCAGCGGCATCTCTGACAGTCTGAAGAATTGAATACGTGTAGCAATCCCGGAGAGTAGCATATCCCCAAGCTTTGTTGTAATTATTTAAAGCCACGGTCGGAATACTGACCGCGCTTAGTACCAGGTCAAGTCCATGACCGTATTTGTTAATGTTATTGTTCAGCCTGTTGAGAAAATGTCGTTTTTGACTATCCATTCCGACAGAGTTGAATACGGTTTTTTGAACGTCCATTGTAATCGTTCTGGGATAGACTGAGCCGACCTCATAGTTGCTTATCTTTATCGGGCCCAATTGCCGGGGTACAGATTGTGCTATGGCGACCCAGTTCTTCTTGAGAAAGAATGCTTTCAGAACATCTGATGAAATTTGAGTATAGGAAGAGGCGTTCGTAATGGTGTTTTCAAGTTCCTGGGCACTCACCCACAATTCTTCTTCTTCAAACTGGACACTGACCAATGCAATAAGGGAGTTGACAAGCACCGAATGGTTTTCGGCGGTATACTCGCCTGACAGATGCGTCACACCCACAAAGGGGAATTCCTTTGTTGTTTTATCGCTGAAAACTGCGCAGATGACGTAACGCTGAGGGCTATCCATGCCGTCGACCATGAAGTACAGATCTTTGGGAGATTTGAGGACATCTGTCAAAGGGAACTGCTGTTTTAGAGAATGACTATATGCATAAACATTCACGCCTTCGACTCTTTTGTACAGTATTCGATCCTTTTCTATTTGTTCTTTGACGAGTTTGATCTCCACCTCGGTTTCCGCGACTTTAGTTTCTTTCTCCGCCTCCGGCAATCCTTCTCCAATCAACTTTTCGATTTCCTTTTTTATTCCTTCCGCAACTGGTATTTTCTCGACTAGACTCTTTAATATGGCGCTGGTATGTTGAAAATACATGTAAAGCACTTTTTGAGGACTTCCTCCGATAAAGAATATTGTGAGAAACGTAACAGTCAGGACTGTCCCGACAAGGGTACTGACGAAATATTTTAGCGCCTGGCGAAATTCACCTCTTATTATTAGCGTTATGGTGGAAATGAGCATAAATAGGAGCATAAAATCCAAAAGCCAGTACATGCATATTATCACCAGGTCGACCAAAGACTCGTCCATAAAAATATCCCGTTATTCAAATTATTTATATTATCGCATTGATATTCATCGGGCAAATACGTTGTCTGCTAATCCAGATCTTATGCACACACAACAAATTTGTATTATTCTGCATTTCGCTCAATCATGAAGACAATGAATTAACTCACTGTTTTTGCGAAACCTATTCCCCCGATGACTATCAGAACAAAACCCATAATGCTTAGAATTTTAACGCCAGGAAGCAATAGCAGTCCCCCCAGGGCCATAAGGCACAAACAACCAATATAACGACCCATTTATGACCTTCTCTCTTTCTGCATTTCTGTAAATGTATTTACACTAAAGTACTTCATGCCTTGCTGTATTTTATATAACGCATATAAATTACAAATGCTGGTGCTGTCGTTGACAGGTCTTGTGTTAATGCCGTTTTCAAGACAGCCAACGGCAAATATTACATGTTGATCTGACTGAAACCTCCGCGCTGCGAGTTATGATTATGAGAAAGCTACGGATTATTTACAGTAGTCTTATCGCCGAAGGATAGAACGACCTTAAAGGCCAAAGGAAAAGGATATGCAATCCCGCACTCAGGACAGACGGATTTCTTTGTTCCCGTCAATGCCTTGAACAAATGAACAAAAGGAACAATCCGGTCCAGAGTTTCATGGTGCCCCTTGACAATATGTCCTCTGGGGCATTGAAGACTGGTCTGCAAAACGCAGAGACATTTGGGACATCGATAATCACCACGAAGTGATTCTCCGAATCCATCAAATAGTGAGAAACCGGAACCTTGATAATTACAATTTGGATTGGGGCATTTCCAATTCATAACCACCCTCCTTTGTAAAGCCTCTCATTTGATGTAATATAAAACAGGACATTGATAGTCCAGTACTTATTACTAATAAAGTAATCTTCTAAATTGCTTTGACAGACTGATGCTTGGTCCTTGTGTTGCACTGTACCTTGCGGTTCGATGCAAAATAATACCTCGTGTTTCACCCTATGTCAAGACCGAAAAGTGCAAATCTCTATTTACTGCACCTAATTAAAATACCCGGTTAATGAAAATAAATTCATCTAAATCATAATTGAATACGGGCGAGGGGATGTAACGTGTTGTGGGATAATACGATACGATGATAGGCGCGAGCCGGTAATGCAAACCTCCATGTGGGCATAAAATCATCTTCAGATAATTCGGATAAAACGGTGTTGTCGCCTTGTTTGCCAATATACAGAATTATGATCCCAGACATGGAGTTAAGCGATGCCTTGACCTTCTTCGTGTGCCACGTTCCTCCGGGCAACGCATTGCAAATGGTCCAAGACTTCACTTCTCAACTTATAATGCCGATAACCTGATAAACAACTACTTATTCGACAAGGATATAATTATGTATATAGCGCTGGGGTTTATATTGCTCGTTATATTCGGCGTCATGTTTGCCGTCCGGAGTGAGAAAAATCGGCAGGAAATACTGGATAACACGCTGCGGATGCGCGGGCTGGTGTCTCGGGAACAACTCGACGATGATTTAATGAAATCAATCTGTGAACTGCATCGGGTTCAAGGGAAGGCGCGGCAAATCAGAAATATTTATGAGTATTCGCGATTCGGTTACAAGATTTTTCGGTTTGAAATTACCGGATATAATGACCATCAGCAATATTCGGTCGCCTATGCGCTGGTGAATCGTTCCATGAAATTGCCGCGATTTGCGATTGTACCGCACCCGAGACTTCCGGGATTTTTAAGCAAAATCTGGGATGTAGTCTTTGAAAAAATAGTCGGGCGAATCGGGTTGAGCGAGATCAGGCTTATGGAATGTCCGAAATTCAACGAGAAATATTCATTATTCGCCGATAAGGATGACGATACAGCCGGAAATTTCCCTCGTACGATCTGGGATCAGGTATCAGCCATAGATGATTATCTTATTATTGAGGCTGCGTCCGGTGTTATGATGTATCAGCAGATGAATTTCGGAAAAAAGGTTAAGCGCGCACACTCCAGTCAGGATATCGAGCAGGAATTGACAATAAATCTGACATTGGGCGAAAAGCTCAATGATATTTTTAGCGATGTGAGCCGCTGGGCAAGGGCTGATACGGTATCGGCAAGTAATCAGTAAATTCGGAACTATTCATTAATCATAGTATTACCTGTTGCGATCCGCCACAAACAAGTTCGGCGCAGGCATCCGGGCCGACCTGATTTAAAGCGCGAGATTTATTGCCTTAACAAATGAACCCACAGCAAGCTGTGGGGCACCCAGGCGATTTTGATAAAAAATTGTTGTACTATATTTATATTCAATTGGTTACAAGGAATTGGGTTCGTTTTCCTATTTTTAAATGTATGTAATCATTTTGGTTGTAAATTTGCGGGCAGAGGCCCGTTCCGGCCTTCGGTCTGCCTCTGGATTAACCACCATTTTGACGCATATATAGCCACAATTTAAATACACTCCCTCTATAATACTGCTCGCGGAGATGATTACATGCAAAGTAGTGGCTTTTTTGTATTGGGGATTGGTCCAGGAAACCCGGAGCCAAGCTCCGGGCCACGCTGAGCCTCGCAAGCCCTGAGCTTCGAAGGGAAGGATTTGCCGCGCGCGTAAAGAAGATATCAAAATCGCCATCGCCTCGCTCACTACTCAAGGCTCAGCGTTCTCACTCAGGCCTTTTCCATAGGCGAACTAGCCAGACTCAAAAGTTTGTCTATAGAATCACCAATAATGTTATTGACTGCTTTGTTATTTAATAGCGAAGTAAAGTCTTTTAGAGCATCACCAATTTTGGATGCATTTTCGGCAAAATCCCATGACATTTTTTCAATGGTTTTGCCAAGTCTATTAAGAGTTAAGTGAGAGATGTCATTATTTATCTTGTTCAGAAGTCTCGTGAAATCCTTCTTCTTTGTTTTAAATTTAATAAGACTCTTATTGCCAGACATTTCAAAATAATTCTGCGCTCTTAAGTAGTCGCTTTTTGGGGGGAAGAAAAGAAATTCAATGATATTTCGGGAATGGAGACCAAAAGACTCAATGACCGCATTTTTGCAAACCCAATCATAATTTTTAGAGTCAGGAGTAATCGAAAAAGGAGCATCACCTGATGTATCGTCAAAGGTAAGCCTGGATTCAGTATGTCTATATTCTGTATGAATTTTCTTTACATTTAATAGATAACATGTTGATTGATAAAGCATATCAATCTCATATTTCAAATGCTCCAACATTTCTATTAATTTGTTTTCCATTATTTTATACTCCCATCCCCAGCATCCACTTGAGCAATTTCACGGTGCCGGATTTGCCGGATTCACCGACCTCCATCTCTGGGCCGACACATGATGGGCAGCCGCCCTGGCAGGGGCATTTCTCGACCTGATCGAGACAGGCGCGGAATAAATCATCGGAGATATTGAACAGCTTTTCGGAGTAGCCAACGCCGTCGGGGATATTCTCATAGATATATATGGTGGGCAGTTCGGTAAACGGCGAGCGCACCTGCGAGATGGAGCGAAGATCATGCGGGTCGCACATCATCCACAGCGGAGCGATTTTGCCAAGAATATTGGCTACACCGCGCAAAGCGCCGCCGAACTGCTCGCCCTCGAGATTGAGCTTGAAACGGATATCGCCGGGGAAGGAGTACCAATATGAGTTGGTATGAAGCTCCAGTTCCGGCAATTCGATTTTCCCCCAGCCGACATTTTCATGAGTATGAAATTTGATTTTCTTATAAAGTACTGTCACCGATGTCACCGTCACTTCGCCCCATGACAACCGAGCCTCATATTTGAATTTCTCATCGGCGACCGACAGGACTTTCAAGTCGGTCTTTGTCTCGGCATCGGTGTAGTAATCGACATCGGTCTCCTTGACATACGCTTTACGCCCTTCCCAGTCAAGCTCGATCACCTGGTACTGGTCGGCATCATGCAGGTAAATCGCCTCGGGGTGCAAAAAGATCGGCGCCGAGTAGTAATCAACCTCGCCGATAACGCGGTTGTTGTCGGTTTGATTCAGGATGACAAAATTCTCAGGTGAGGCCGACCGCAGTG
>JBFMFJ010000173.1:0-7406 GCA_040752235.1 Candidatus Zixiibacteriota bacterium
CATGGAAGTTGATTTTGATCTGTCGAAAGTCCTCTTTATCACCACGGCCAACTCGCTTTCCGGCATTCCTCCGGCGCTGATCGACAGGATGGAAATCATTCGGCTTCCCGGATATCTGGAACATGAAAAGTTGGCCATTGCCAAAATGTATCTTCTACCTAAACTGAAAAGTGAGATGGGTCTCGGCGGCGTTGGTATCGAGATCGACGATAACGCCATTTATGAGATAATTCGCAATTATACCCGCGAAGCCGGCGTTCGCGAGGTTGAACGCAAGCTGGCCTCCGTTCTGCGCAAAGTGGCTCAACGGATCGCCGAAGGGTCGAAGAAAAAGAAATTTGCCGCGGGCGTCAAAAAAATAAATGAATATCTTGGTGCTCCGCCATATATCCTGACCGATGTTAAAATGAAACCGGAGCCGGGCTATGCTGTCGGTCTGGCCTGGACCGAATTCGGCGGGGAAGTGCTGCCGATCGAGGTGACGCTCATGAAAGGTGCCGGCAAGTTGAATCTGACCGGAAAACTTGGCGAGGTCATGCGCGAATCGGCCTCAGCCGGATTGTCCTATGTACGCAGCCGGGCCGAAAGATTCGGTCTTGAGCCCGATTTTTATGACAAGATGGAGATTCATATTCATGTGCCGGAGGGCGCTGTCCCTAAAGATGGGCCTTCGGCCGGGATAACCATGCTGATTTCGCTGCTTTCGGCTCTGACCCGGACGTCGGTGCGGAACAATCTGGCCCTCACCGGCGAGATAACGCTCAGCGGCGATGTTATAGCCATCGGCGGGCTTAATGAAAAACTGCTCGCCGCCAAAAGATCCGGTATTACCGATGTCATTATTCCATTGAAAAATAAGAAAGATATACCGGAATTGCCGCGGAAGCTGGTTGAAGGTCTCAATCTGCATCTGGTTAAAAAGGTGGATGAGGCGATAAAAGTCGCCTTTGAAGGGCGGTTGTCGGACAACAAGAAATCGACGGCGTCAAAGAAAAAGAAAAAATAAGGCTTCTTTTTTGATTTTGAATTTAATATACTACTCAGGTTATTCAGACCGGTAAACTTAATATGCCGCTAAGCGCTGTATTTTACAGGTCCTATGCGGACGCCCGGAAAATTCCACAGGATTCTCGGCCTCAAATTGCATTTGCGGGGCGGTCTAATGTCGGGAAGTCATCGTTGCTCAACCGATTAGTGGGACTGAAGCGGCTTGCGAAAACCTCTAAAACCCCCGGCCGAACAAGGCTGGTCAATTTTTTTTTGATAAATGAGAAATATTTCTTTGTGGATTTACCCGGCTACGGTTATGCCCGGGCATCGGAAAGCGAAAAACGCCAATGGGGCAGACTGGTTAACAATTACCTGGAAAATTCGGCCAACCTGCGGGCGGTCTGTTTCCTGCTTGACTGTCGCCGGGAGCCCAACGCTGATGACCTGTTGATGATTGACTGGCTGCAGAGTAGTGATATCAAGTATGCTATTGTATTGACCAAGGCTGATAAACTGAGCAAAAGCAATCTGGCAAAAAAGAAAAAAGAAATAGAAAAAATATTCAAGGTAACGCCGATTCCGTTCTCGAGTGTGTCCGGGATCGGGAAAAGGGAATTAATGAAATGGATTGAGGACCTTGTCGGCAATCCTGACTAAACTGTGGAAGAGATTTTGTTATGGGAAAAAACACTGTCGTAGTCGGCTGTCAATGGGGAGATGAAGGCAAGGGAAAAGTAGTTGATCTCCTGGCCGAAAAAGCTGATATCATTGCCCGCTTTCAGGGCGGGGCCAATGCCGGACACACTATCCTTGCCGGGAATAAAAAATATATCCTGCATCTGATACCGTCAGGTATCATTCACCCGGGGAAAATATGTTATATCGGCAACGGTGTCGTTGTCGATCCTTTCGGTTTGATAGAGGAATTGACGCTGCTGGAAAAAGAAGGTATTCGCACCGAAGGCCGCCTGTTTGTTTCTTCGGCGGCGAATCTGGTTATGCCTTATCATAAGCTGATCGACTCGCTCCAGGAAACCGATCGCGGCAATGGCGGCATAGGTACCACTCTCCGTGGAATCGGTCCCGCTTATCGGGATAAAGTGGGCCGTTTCGGCATCCGGCTGTGCGATCTGTATGCTCCGGATAAGTTGCGCGAAAAACTTGAACTGTACCGGCGGACGAGGACCGACATTTTCACCGGCACCGATGACAAGCGCGGCGATATAAATAAGATTTATAATGACCTGCTTGAAATCGCTCCAATCTTGAAGCCTTTGATGGTCAACGTCTCACTGGAACTTGCCAATCATAACAAGGCCGGGAAATCAATTCTGTTTGAGGGAGCCCAGGGGGCAATGCTCGACGTCGATCTGGGAACATATCCCTATGCCACCTCATCGAACACGACTGTCGGCGGCGCTCTGACCGGACTGGGTATTGGTCCGACAATGTTTGACGAAATAATAGGGGTCGTCAAAGCCTATACTACCCGTGTCGGGGCGGGCCCGTTTCCGACCGAACTGCTCGATGATACCGGTGAAAAGCTGCGCGAATCGGGCGGCGAATACGGCGCCACCACCGGACGGCCGCGCCGGACCGGCTGGCTGGATCTGGTTGCCCTCAGACATGCCTGCCGTATTAATGGCATAGAGAAAATTGCCATTACCAAACTTGACGTTCTTGATGCCATGGAAGCAGTGAAAGTCTGTGTCGGTTACACCCTTGACGGGCAGGATATGCATGAAGTTCCGCTCGATCTTGCCGACCTGTGGCATGTCAGGCCAATTTACAAAGAATTTGACGGTTGGCTGACATCAACCACTCATATACATGATTTTAATTCCCTGCCGGATAAGGCCCGGAAATACCTCGGTTTCATAGCGGCGGACTTGAACGTCAAAATCTGTCTGGTTTCCACCGGTGCCAGACGAGAGGAAACAATTATCGTTTGATCCCTGGAAACCGGTGCGGTGATGCCGCACGAAAAGTATACCTTTTTATAAAGGCCGTAATTTTACGGCCTTTATTTTTTTCCAATATCGTTAAAAAAAGGAGAGGATTAATCCGATAATATTATTAAGCATTTTTCTGTGCTTTGACATGAGAGAAAGCAGTGTACGCAATCGCGATGGATTTTGAACAGGAATAGGAGAAGCATGAGGGGGCAGTCAATCCAACTCATAGTATTGGGGTAAAAAATCAAAGAGGGCCGGACTGATTTCTTTGAGGGATAATGAAAATCGAGCATAAAATTACCGGAATATCGATCTTACTGGGACTGATATTCTGGGTATCCGATACGATTATAGATTTTATACTTTTCTACAACGACTCATTCTGGGACCTTCTGATCCTGGGATTGTCGCCCCATGAATTATATTTCAGAATACTCATTTTTTCCGTTCTCGCAATTTTTGGCTTCATTGTCGGACGGATGCTGAAAAAGCGCCATGAAATCGAGAGGGCGCTTCGAGAAAGTGAAGCCCGATTCCGGCGAACCGCCGATAAAATTAATGACGGCCTTACCATTATCGAAGGGGGACATGTCGTTTATGTAAATGACCGCGCCTGCGAAATCTTCGGCTATCCCCGCGAAGAATTGGTAAGAATGGACTGTGTCGCCCTGGCCGCTCCCGAAGAGAAGGAGCGCATAATTAAATTAACTGAAGATACGAGATATAAAGGAATACATCCGGAAGAATTGAGATATTGGATAGTGCGCAAGGACGGAACCCGCCGCTATGTACGCAATAGATATTCATTCGCCCTTGAAAATGACATGATGGCCGGCCGGTATATTCTGACCGCAGACATTACCGAACGCAAATTGAGCGAAGAGGCGTTGCGGAGTTCCGAGGAGCAATATCATTCTACAATTGATTCTCTGGGCGATCCCCTTCATGTCATCGATCGGGACTTTAATGTAGTCCTGGTAAATCGTGCCTTAGTCAACTGGCATCAACAACTGGGGCTGGATACTGAAGTGGTCGGCCGGGACTTGTTTAAGGTTTATGACTTCCTGCCGGAGTCGGTAAGGAAAGAATACGATTGCATTTTTGAGAGCGGCAAAAATGTCGTAACCCGCGAATCAACAATAGTGGGCGGTTCAGAAGTCATTACCGAAACACGAAAAATTGCCATCTTTAAAGATGGACAGGTGGATCAGGTCGTTACAATAATCAGGGACATTACTGCCGCCACAAAAGCCGAAAATCAGCTTCGGAAAAATGAGGCCTTACTCCGGGCCACGATGGACAGTCTCCCGCTTGATTTCTTTGCTCTTGATGAAAGTTGCCGTTATGTCCTCCAGAACAAATTCTGCGGTGAAAATTGGGGCGACCTGATCGGAAGAGCGCCGGAGGAAATTGCTCCTGCCAATGAAATCGGGCGAATCTGGCAGGCGACCTATGTACGGGCGCTTTCCGGTGAGACCGTCCATGAAGAAGTCGCGTATACGATCAACGATCAGAAAAAATATTTCCAGAGTATTATCGCGCCTATTCTTGATGGAGGCCGGCCGATTGGTGTTCTCGGATTGAATCTGGACATCACTGAGCGTAAGACGGCGGAACAGGCTCTTCGTGAAAGCAGAGAGAAATACAGCCTTCTTTTCCATAATTCCAGCGATGCCATATTTATTCATGATTTGGAAGGGAACATTATTGACGTCAACAAGAAGGCTCTGCAATTATTTGAGTGCACCCGCGAAGAAATGCTCAAGAATAAAATACATGACCTTCACCCGATGAATGCTCTTGATATTTCACAACGTAATTTTGAAAAAGTAATCAGGGACGGATATACCTTTTTTGAAATAGACTTCATTAAAGTGAACAACGAGGTATTCCAGGCGGAAGTTTCGGCAACTGCAATAAATCTTGGCGGCCGTCACATTGTCCAGGGTATTGTCCGCGATATTTCCGCTCGCAAGAAGGCGGCTGCGGCGCTCAAGGAAAGTGAAGAAAGATTCCGGACCGCCTTCGATACCAGCCCCGATTCCATTTTAATCAGCAGCGTCAACGATGGCTGTTTGATACATATCAACAGAGGCTTTTGCGACATAACAGGCTACACCTTGGAAGAAAGTGAAAATAAAACCTCGTTTGATTTGAATCTATGGTCCAATCCGAACGACAGGGAGAGACTTTTAACCGGCCTGAGAAAAGATGGTTACGTCAATAACATGCAGGTAGACATGCGGCGAAAAGATGGTGAAATTATTAACTGCCTGATGTCAGCGACAATAATCTACCTGAAGGGCGTTCCGCACATATTGACGGTTACGCGTGATGTTACCGATTGGATTAAGACCAAAGAGGCGCGCCGTCAAAGCGAAGAACGCTTCCGTACAATTTTCGAGACAGCTCACGATATGATATTCATAAAAGACCACGACCTCAAATATATCGCCATAAATCCTGCCGTCGAGAGAATCTTTGGAATTCCGGCGACGGAACTTATCGGCAAGACCGACAGTGAAATATTTGGGACAGAAGCCGGTGAACATATTGCCCGCGTCGACAGCCGTGTACTTAATGGGGAGATCATTACCGAAGAGACCACCCGCCAAATCCGCGGTGTCGAAAAAATATTCCATATCGTCAAAGTGCCCATTCGCGATGCCAATGGCAATATAAGCGGCATCTGCGGAATTTCGCGTGATATCACCGAAATCAAGCGGCTGCAGGATTTTGCGCTTCGGGCACAGCGGCTTGAAACTGCCGGGAGAATCGCCGGACAGGTGGCGCATGATTTCAACAATCTGCTCGGTCCGCTGGTGGCCTTTCCCGAATTGATTAAAGATGAACTGCCTGATGACAGCCGCGTAATCAAATATGTCGATGCCATAGAAAACTCCGCCCGAAAAATAGCCGATATCAACCAGCAGCTTCTTACCCTAGGACGGCGGGCTCATTATGAACTGACACCGCTTTCTCTTAATGATATTGTCAGGGATGTTCTGAATCAGATTCATTCTCCAACCGAAAATATCAGTACCGTCATCCATCTGGCCCATGACCTGATGAACATTTCCGGCGGAGGCGCGCAGATTCACAGAGTAATTTTCAACCTGGTGACAAATGCCTATGATGCTATGGAAGGCGGGGGAGTGCTGACGATACGAACCGAAAATTATTATCTTGATGAATCCACCGGCGGCTATGAAAATATCCCCAGGGGCGAATATGTCAAGCTGACTCTGGCCGACACCGGCAAAGGCATTCCGGCGAATATAAGCAATAAAATATTTGATCCGTTCTTCACGACCAAAACAACCGACAAACGACGCGGCTCCGGGTTGGGGCTGAGCGTTGTCCATGCCGTGATGGAAGATCACCACGGTTACATAGATTTCGAAAGCAAACCGGAACAGGGCACCAGGTTTTATCTTTACTTCCCGGTCACGCGTAAAGAGATCGAGGACTATCGGAACGATCAGATCTACGGCGGGAACGAGACTATTCTGGTGGTCGATGATGACGCCGAACAACGCGATGTTACTGCCAAATTGCTGGAAAAGCTTGGATATATCACTATAATTGCCGACAGCGGCGAAAACGCCATTGAGTGCATTAAAGATAGAGCCTTTGACCTCATCCTTCTGGATATGATTATGTCGCCTGGATTGGATGGAGCCGATACATATAAAAGAATTCTTGACATTCGATCGAATCAGAAAGCCATTATTGTCTCCGGCTTCGCCCAATCCGAAAGAGCAAAATATGCTCTTGATTTGGGGGCCTCGGGGTTCCTGAAGAAGCCGTTGACTTTGAAATCACTGGCTCAAGCCATACGAAAAGTCCTCGACGGAGTCCGAGCCACATCCGTATCGACCTGATATTCAGCGGCTTATTTATACGGCTTCCGTCAAATCATCACATCTTTCGTAAAAAATTACGAAAATAACCGTTTCCGACAAAATCGCCCAATGGTTGGAAATAAACGGCTTTGCGCCGATATTACGCCGGCTCCTCGTAAAATCATACGAACCCCTTCTGGAATAAACTCCTGAGTCATTTAAAAATAAGCCTGCAAGTCGTTTAATTACAATTTATTACATGGATTGATGGGGTAATGAAGACAGGTTGGTATATGGCTTGCTTTATCTTATGAACAGATGCGGAAGCTATAGAAAAAGGTTTGAATAAAAAATTTGCTGGTGTTGCTTCTGTAAATCGCCATCTTCTTTTTCTCGAGGCAGGGAACCCGCTGTTATGAGGGGGGCGGGTTCCCGTCGTTTTTTATGTCCTTTTTATCAAGTCACGGCCCCTTTATTTTTCTGATATAATATCTTACATTACTCTCCGGTAATATTAATCAGTGGAGAATCACATGATCAGCCTCGAAAACAAAGTTGTTGTTATAACCGGAGGCGGCCGCGGCATTGGAGCTGCGATCGGGAGGCATTTTGCCTG
>JBFMFJ010000174.1:0-7243 GCA_040752235.1 Candidatus Zixiibacteriota bacterium
GAAACACATACCCTGATATATATAAAGGAAATCCGGTCGGCTCCCACATATCTTTGTATCGCCAGGGACGTATGGCATACTTCCAGCTTTTCCTGCCGGTCACAGTCGGATGATTCGGCTTGCGCAGCCACATCGACCGCAGGATTAATACTGCCCCCATCAAAAAAAGTATCAATCCGCACAAGGGTAAAGCAATGTTCATGAATTTATTCCCAATCTAAAGCTGTCTAGTTAGTTTTTTTCTTACGCTGTTTGGCTTCCCAGTCCTTATGGCGGCGCCAGATATGAAGCCAGACCCTCGCAATCGAATCCACGGCATCAGCCAGCATTATTGCGCTCATCGTCTCGAAATCATATTTCTGATTCTTCAAAGAATTCAGATTTTTCTTGGTAACACTTCCCTGATTATAGTTTTTCGGGATAAAGTCATAAGACATCAGATACGAAAACTGGCACACAGCATACATGAAATCCCAAATATTATTATTGCCTTTGCCATAGTCCCACGGAAAATCCCTCTTAAATACCTCATCCTCCGCCTTGCTCAGGAATGATCCGCTGTAAGGATGCTTTGGGTCATCCTTGAAAAGAGGGAATCCTTCCGGGTTATAGAAAAATCTCTCATTACTCTTGTCAATCTGATAGTATTTCGCGATTTCCTTATCCCACAATCCCTCGACATGTCCGTGAATATTCTTTCCCTTGGAGAATTGCCGGCTGTCGCTGTGGAACGGGACATGAGCATCGGCCACATAATGGCTGAGCATAAAAAAGCGCAATGTTATATGGTTATCGGTCGGAACGACTGGAGAACCCTTATGTTCGCTTTCAAGCATTTTTAAATTGTCGATTATCGAATGCGCAATCGACTCGCAGCGATCGGGGAGATTATTTCCGGTATCGAGTGAAAATGGCTTTTTATAGAGTGATGAAGTCTTACCGGCGGCAAACATTTTATAAGTTTTGGGCAGTTCCCGAAAGGTGTCTCGGCCGCTCTTGACCGGTGTCATTTTATAAACATGACTGGTGGCCATATCTTTGATGACTTCATCCGGGTACCATGCGCCCTGCATCACATCATCCTTGTGGTCGCCGAACCAGCCAGCCAGGCCGTCGGCATACTTGCGCAAATCTTTTTTCAATTTTGCCTTTTTCAGCCGCTCAACAGCCTTAAAGGCCAGCCATGCATGTGAATATTGCTTCATATTGCCTCCATAAGATCTACTGGAAATTATTATTGGCTTAATGCGTTTTTTATTCGGGCCGACTGTCTATGATGCCATGACAATGATGAGATGTGCCCGAACCGGGCCCTCAATTTAAGAGTAGCCTGTAAAGCAGTCTTTTGTCAAGAACAATTAGCCCAAAATCATCTTTTTTGTCCTTGTCCGGCCATACAAACTTGATTAACATTATGACTTAAACTTCAGGAGAGGACACAAATATGAAAAATCCGTTCAAACTACTGCTGTTAACGACAATCATTATCTTCATGACCATATCGTCGCCGAATGCCTGCACCAGTCTGCTGGTGACCAAAGGGGCCTCGGTTGATGGCTCCGTTATGATTACCTATACATGTGACGGCGAGTTTCATCCGCACATGGGTTATGAACCGGCCGCCGATTATCAACCTGGCGATTCGCTTAAAATCGAAAGTTGGCGTGGCGAGGTCCGCGGCTATATCAAACAGGTGCCGCACACTTATGCCGTTGTCGATATGATGAATGAGCACCAACTGGCCATCAGCGAGACTACTTTTGACGGCCGCGAAGAACTCCAGAACAAACAGGGGATGCTGGGTTATTGGGATTTGATTGATCTTGCGCTCAAACGCGCCAAAACCGCCCGGGAAGCCATCAAAGTGATGACCGACCTGGTGGAAGAATACGGCTACCGCTCGACCGGCGAGTCGATATCCTTGGCCGATCCCAATGAAGCCTGGATTCTTGAAATAATCGGGCCGGGTGAAGGGGGCAAAGGTGCGGTCTGGGTGGCAGTGAAAGTTCCGGATGGCTATATTTCCTGCCATGCCAATAAGGCCCGAATCGGGACTTTCCCGATGAATGACCCGCAAAACTGCGTCTATTCCGAAAATGTCAAATCATTTGCCATAGAAAAAGGCTACTATAATCCTGACTCCGGTGAGCCGTTCCGATTCTGCGAGGCCTACTGCCCGGCCACGCCGAAAAATCAGCGCTGGGCCGATGGCCGGGTCTGGTCGATTTTCCGGCGCGCCGCCCCGTCACAGAATTTTTCACCCGACTATTATCGGGCCGTTTCGGGCGCGGAGCCTTATCCGCTCTGGATCCACCCCGATAAGAAGCTTTCTCTTTCAGACGTATTCTCCCTGATGCGCGACCATTTTGAAGGGACACAATGGGATATGACCAACGGCATCGATGCCGGACCGTTCGGGCTGCCGTATCGATGGCGGCCGCTCGACTGGAAAGTGACCGAGGAAAACGGCGACACGGTCGAGTACGCCTGGGAGAGGGCGATTTCCACCCAGCAGACCGGTTTCAGCTTTGTATCACAATCGCGCTCATGGCTCCCCAATCCGATCGGCGGCGTTTATTGGTATGGACTCGATGATACCTGGTTCACCTGCTACACCCCGATGTACTGCGGCATCAATGCCATTCCATATTCATTCACGGTCGGGTCGCTCGATAAATTCTCCTGGGAATCGGCCTGGTGGGTATTCAATTTTGTCTCCAATATTGCCGGTCTGAAATATTCCTACATGATCAAAGATATTCAGAAAGTGCAATCAGAGATCGAGGGTGATTACATTGCTATGCAGCCGGCGGTCGAAAAAACGGCGCTGGAGTTGCAAAAGACCAATCCCGACCTGATGACAAAATACCTGACCGATTATTGTGTCAGTCATGCTGAAACGATGGTTGACAAATGGCGGGCGCTGGGTGAATATCTGCTGATGAAGTATAATGACGGTTATGTCAAAGATTCGACCGGCGAGCCGCAGAATGCCGGTTATCCGGAAAGCTGGCTGCGGGCTGTCCTCCGCGAAAACCCGGAGCAGTACAAATTGCCGGTATTAGACACCGCCAAAGCCGAATCAAAGCTGGTGGATTGATCGTCTCGCATATAAATCTTCGTAGGGCAGGATCCGAAATCCCCAACGGGGATGAGCGATCCTGCCTATTTCATTTGCGTGTCATAATCATTGAGTTTCATTCAATATTCCGCAAAGAAACCATGGTTGTCATTTCCGCGAAGGCGGGAATCCACACTTGTGCCCCACCCCATGTGGTGGGAGTGGCATCAGTCACGTTTTTTTGTAGGTACAGGACACTGTCCTGTCCGTCTTCGATATAAACGAACAGCAGAGCGCTGTCCCTACATCTAATATTACACATAGGGGCGTATTCAATACGCCCTTACCCAGTAGCAGGGAAGGAGTCTCTGTCGAAGATCCCGTCGAAGACCCTGAACCCTGAAGGGCATTTCGCGGAGACTCCTGCCATCTTTAATATACATGCTCTGTCATGTCCTGATTTCCCGATTAGCAATCGGGAAATTGTGACATGACAGAAAGCTGAAAATTGACGGAACCGCCCTGTTGCTTCTGACCGAAACCAGAGTGTTTTCTATTGCGTATAGTAACTTATTGAAATCTATTACAAAGGAGAAAGGCACAACATGAAAACACTGTTCGCAATGACGGCGTGCATTTTTCTGCTGGGAAGCGTGGCAATCAGCCAGCAAAACATAGAGAGTGGTCCAAAACCGGCCGGCCCATACCTCGGCCAGAATCCGCCGGGGATGATTCCCGAGATTTTCGCCACCGGTATCGTGTCGACTGCGGATTTTGAGCATAGTAAACTTGAATTCACCGCAGATGGCTCAACTTACTATTGGGCGGCGCAGCCGGCCGGAAATGAATCCGGCAGTCTGACGCAAAAGATATGGTTCGTGAAAAAATCTAACGATACGTGGGCCAAGCCTCAGCAGTTGTCTGTTGACCAGGTGGGAAACAGATCGGCGACCGTTTTTCCACTTACCGAAGACATAATCTATATAGGTTCCGGTGATAAATCGGCAACCGATGCCCATAGTCTGAAATACGATGTCTACCGGATTGATAAAGAGCACAAGATGGTTGAAAAGGTTTCGGAGAAATTCCCGATGCTGAAAACCTGCTGGTCGTTCAGTTTCGCCAAAAACGGCAATCTGTACTATGATCATCCCGAGGGTGAAACATATGATATATATTGTTCAGAATACAGCGACGGCGTATATGCGGAGCCCCAAAAACTGAATTCCTCGATAAACGATGGTAATACATCGGTCCAGCCGTTTGTATCTCCAGATGAAAGCTACCTTATTTTTTGTTCGTTTCGCCCGGGCGGCCAGGGCATTGCCGATCTCTATATCAGCTTCAGACAAAAGGACGGCTCTTGGTCGGACGCGCGGAACATGGGAGATACCATCAACACCGAAATGCTGGAGCGTTTTCCGTCTGTGTCACCGGATGGAAGATACTTGTTCTTCACGAGAAATAAGGGTGAGATCAGCGATTTTTATTGGGTCGATGCAGCGATTATTGAAAAGCTAAAACCTAAAGAATAGCGAGCAGTACCGGCCAGGCCGGAGATACGGCGGGGCAGGGCCACTGTCTTTAGCTCTGGCCTGCAAATGTGAACAGCGCCATTCGCTGTCCCTACTGTTTATATCATGCAATCCAGATGCTTTTGATGTTCACGAATTCCTTGATGCCATAATGCGACAGCTCGCGGCCGTATCCGGAACGTTTGATACCGCCGAACGGCAATCGCGGATCGGATTTGGTCATACCGTTGATAAAGATCGCCCCGGTTTCTATCCGTCGTGCCAGTGCTTCGGCCTTTTTCAAATCCTTCGACCAGAGCGATCCGCCCAGCCCGAATACTGAATCATTGGCCACGGCGATTCCTTCCTCGGCATCCTTAACAGGAATTATCGCCGAGACCGGACCGAATGTCTCCTGTTCATAGGCAGGCATCCCTTTCCTGACGTTGGTCAGAACGGTCGGCTCATAGAATGCACCAACGCGGTCGGCTCTCTTGCCGCCGCAGAGAAGTTTCGCCCCCATCTCGATCGAATGCTGCACCTGCTCATGCAACTCTTCAAGCAAATCCGTCCGCGCCATAGCACCGACTTTGGTACTCGGATCGAGCGGATCGCCGACTTTGAGCGACTGCATAATGGCCGTCTGCTGTTTTTCAAACTCTTTCACTATAGATTTAACTACGATAAACCGCTTGGCCGCAATACAACTCTGTCCGGCGTTGATCATTCGCGCCGTCGCCGAGGTGGCAACGCAGGCCGGCAGATCGGCATCATCGAGAACGATAAACGGGTCGGACCCGCCCAATTCCAGCACTGTCTTTTTCAGCTCGCGTCCGGCCGCCGCCGCTACCGACATCCCGGCCGGTTCGGAACCTGTCAACGTCACTGCCTTGATTCGCCAGTCTTTGATAGCTTCCTCGACCAGTTTCGAGGAAATCAGCATGGTACGGAAAATGTTTTCAGGGAAAGCGGCCTCGCGGAAAATTTCCTCTATTGCAAGGGCGCATCCCGGAACATTCGAGGCATGCTTGAGCACGCCGCCATTACCGGCCATCAATGCCGGAGCGGCGAAACGAAAGACCTGCCAGAACGGAAAATTCCACGGCATTACCGCCAGGACCACGCCGAGCGGCTCAAAGGCGACAAAACTGCGGGAGCCATCGGTCTGTACCATTTCATCGGCCAGAAATTTCTCAGCATTGTCGGCGTAATAATCGCACACCCAGGCGCATTTTTCGACTTCCGCCTTCGATTCATTTATGATTTTTCCCATCTCGATCGTAATCAGGCGGGCATACTTATCGACATTTTCCCTGAGAACCACCGCTGCCTGATGCATTAACTGGCTTCGATGAGCAAAGGTGGTGGTGCGCCAGTTTTTTTGCGCTTCATCGGTCATGCCGATAATATCATGCACATCGGCGACTGTATGTTCCGGGTAATCCCATATAATTTCATCGGTTGCCGGATTAATTGCTTTCATAATTTCCTCATCTATTCAAACTTGAACATTTCACACATGTTGGAATTCAGCTTTTGAGTCAGTTCATAATTGACCGACGGCTGAATCGGTATTTCCACCAGCGCCAGTTGTTGGCCGGTAATAGCTTCTTTCAAATTACTTTCCATTTCGGCCAGTGTCAACGGACAATATCCCTTGATACCGAAACTCTCGGCGTAGCGGGCAAAATCGGGATTGGTCAAAGCGGTCGCCGTGGAACGCCCGGTATGGCTTTTCTGCTTCCATGATATCAATCCATAATCATTATCGTTGAGTACAATCATGGTAAAACCAACGCCGATTCTTCGAGCCGTTTCGATTTCTTGGGAATTCATCATAAAACCACCGTCGCCCATAATTGCTACCACCTGCCGATCGGGATGCGCCAGTTTGGCGGCGATTCCGCCCGGAAGCGCAATCCCCATACTGGCCAGACCATTTGATATAATGACCGAATTCGGCTCATAAACGGGGTAATTGCGCCCAATCCACATCTTATGACTGCCGACATCAGAAATCAGCAGGTCGCCCGGGTTCATCAGTTTCCGAATAATATGCAGAACCCCCGGAACGGTGAATTTGTCCCCTTCCTTCAGCCGGTATGATTCGAAATCGGCCAAGATATGTGTACGCAGAGACTGATACCAGCTGGGATTGAAGGATATATTATCCCTTTTGACAATCTCATTGAGTTCCCACAGGGCGGCGGAGACATCACAGACAATCTCGACATCAGGTTGATAATAATTATAAATCTCGGCAGGTGTGAAATCGATGTGAATGATCTTCTTGCTCTTTTCTCGATTCCAGTGTTCAGGAGCATATTCGGCGATATCATAACCGATAGTAATAATCAGGTCGGCTCTTTCAATGGCACACATGACAAAATCGCGAGCCTGTAATCCGACCGTAAAGAGCGACTGCGGATCATTATCCGATACCGCCCCCTTACCCATGAAGGTCGAGACGACGGGGATATTGGTCAGGCCGACGAATTTCCTGAGATGTTTGGAGGCCATCTTTCTGATAGCGCCGTTTCCGGCGATAATCAAAGGGATTTTCGATTTTTTCAGCAATTCCACGGCCCTTTCGATTGCCTTATAGTCGGGGGCGGCGCGGCGCCGTGTAAAGGGCGGGAAAGGCGCCCACTCGCACATAAATTTTGGA
>JBFMFJ010000175.1:0-2822 GCA_040752235.1 Candidatus Zixiibacteriota bacterium
CAGGAAATGATCCGCAAAATGAAAGCGGCCGGGGTCAGATTCCCTGCTTTTGGCAAGACCGATACCGGCGATAAGCCTTTGTCCGGCAAAACATTCGTTATAACCGGCACATTGTCTCAACCGCGGGACCATTTCAAGAAGCTGATCGAATCTGCCGGCGGTAAGGTGGCCGGATCTGTCTCCGCCAAAACAGATTACCTTCTGGTCGGTGAGGATGCCGGCAGCAAGCTGGAAAAGGCCCAAAAGCTTGGAATAACCATAATTGATGAAGAAGCCTTCGGAAAATTGATATAATTCCCCGCCATTTCCCCCATTTTCATATTTTGCCGCACAAAATATTGATACTGTTTTTAATCGGTTTTAACAACAATGGTGAATTTTCCTGAAACTTATATTTTATGATGTCGTCAAATTAGGTAAAGAGTAGCAATTCCAAAAATTGGAGAGCAATATGAGGTACTTTGCTTTAACGCTGTTTCTAATGATCTTTTTATTCGGTTCGGCAATGGGATATGATGAGCATAAGAGCAAATATTCCAAAATTAAAGATGACTGCGTCACCTATGATTACCATTCATATGGCAGTTATGAGGTTGATGTTGAAGACGGTACCGTTATAATTACTCTGAATGATCGTGACGCCGATGTTGTCGAAATAACCGAAGATTACGAGTTATTTATTAATGGCGACCGCATCAAGACCAATGATGAGCAGAAAAAGCTTCTGGGCAAATTTCACGCTAAGACTCTCGTTTTGGTCGAGCAATCCAAAGTCATCGGGCTTGAGGGCGCTAAAATCGGTGCCAAAGGGGCCGGTCTCGGGCTGAAGGCGCTTGGTGGCGTTTTCAGGCTTCTCGATGATGAATATGATACTAAAGACCTGGAAAGAGATCTTGAGAGAGAAGCCGCAAAACTCGAGGCAGATGCCGAAGAACTCGAGTTGCAGGCCGAGGAAATTGAAGACATGGCCGATGAGCTTGAAGAAATAGCCGATGATTTGGCAAGGAGTATTCCTGAGCTGGATGATTTAGACTGGTAGCATAGAAAATTGTCATCTCCTTACTTTTTTATAAATTCCCAATTGAAAAATGCCGGGACAGGATATCCCGGCATTTTAATTTTCCCCTTATTATAACCTTTATTCTGACCAGGGCAGATAGGGTCTATCGACGCAAAATATCCCCGATGTCGGAGTGCTTAAGTCAATCTCGAACTCAATCGGCCCGCCGGTATATTCGTTATAATAACTGATGTTATCGACAATGAGAGTATATACACCGGGTAATATTCCCGTTATCTCGTATTCCATGTCATATATACAAATACAGTCACACAGCCCTTCCGATTCGTATTCATCCAGCCTGATCACATTATTCTCAAGAGTCACCACGATATAGAGAGATTCGGGACAGCAGTTGAACATGTCGTTATAGTGGGTAAGATTCAGCGTTCCGCTGCCGTCATAGTCATATTCGATACAATCCTGTTCCACCGCAGTATCGCTTTTCAATGTCATATTCTTGCAGGCCGGTTCTCCGACTATGGATCCCTCGATCGAGGTCGTCATTCCCCACGGATAATGATCCCGCGTGACGCAATATTCGCCGACGGGGTTGCTTCCCAGATCCGCCGTAAAAGCCAGGTACTCATCATCGCCCTCAAGCTCAAGACCGATAATGACAATAGTATATTCTCCCTGTGGCAAATCAGTTATTGTATAATTGACATCGAATAGACAGAGGCAAAAGCATGGGCCCCACTCGCCGAAAGACTCACTCTCGATAATGGTAATCGTATCGTTACTGAATGTAACTTCAGCGAGAATTTCCTCGGGACAGCAGTTGAACCCGGCGTTTACATGTGTCAATGATAATGTATTTGCAGCTTCATTATAACTATATTGAGCGCAATCCTGATCCGATGGCGTCATAAAATCGGCCTTGCCAGGCAAAAAGTTCTTGCACGCGGAATGGCCATCCACGGTAATAACCGGGTTGATTATGCTGGTCGAGCATACCGGTTCCGGACCGCTCTTATAAAGGAATCTGATCAGTGCCGTCACATCCAGGATATTTATCAACCCTGAACCGTCAATATCGGCAAGATTGGGATAGGCCGGCGCCGGGCCGCCCCGATAAAGGTAATTGATAAGGAATGTAACATCCAGGATATTAATGCTGTCATCATTGTTGAGATCGCCGCATTCATAAGCGCCGGTAACGGCGAAAGCTATTATCAGCAATAGCGTTACTGATATTATGAATGACCTTCCCATGTTGAATCTCCTCCCTTTCCTGTGGTTTGAGAAACCTAAAATCCTGATAATAATATATTGTTGTATCCATATTATGTCAAGATATTTATGGTATTAGTCCTATATTAAGGACGCTTATTATGTTTGTTTTGATACATCATTCTCAAAAAATAAAGGGCCGGGCAATTCGCCCGGCCCTTTTATCGGATAAGCCTTTTATTGCTGCCTGGGGATAATCATTACAACTTCGAGGCCACTGCTTTGGCAACATCCAGTGTAGATGATGTCCCGCCCATGTCGTAGGTTCTTACTTTCCCTTCTTTAATCACCTCGGCGATGGCGTTTTCGACCGCCTCTGCCTTATTGGTTTCATTCAGCCATTCCAGCATCATGCGCGCGGTCAGAAGCATCGCCATTGGATTGACCTTATATTGGCCGGCATATTTCGGGGCCGAACCGTGGGTCGGCTCGAAGACGGCGTAGTTGTCGCCGATATTGCCGGAAGAGGCAAATCCCAGACCGCCGACAAGCTGAGCGCAGAGATCCGAGATAATATCGCCGAACATAT
>JBFMFJ010000175.1:2832-7180 GCA_040752235.1 Candidatus Zixiibacteriota bacterium
ATATTCGAGGTCACCAGGACCGAATAATCATGCGGGTTTTTGATCAGCCACATGCACATGGCGTCAATATTAGTCTCCCATAATTCGATTCCGGGATAATTCCTGGCGATTTCGCGCGCCGTGCGGATCATCAATCCCGAAGTCTCCCTAATGACATTGGGCTTTTCGACGACAGTCACGGTTTTGCGCCCGGTTTTTTTGGCGTATTCAAAAGCATCCGTTATGATATTCCGGCAGCCGGTTTTGGTATTGATTCGCAAAGAGACGGCCACTTCATTGGCAGGATGCTTGTCGAATTTTTTCATTTTCGGATTATGCGCTTTTATGGCATTTCGAACTTCATCGGGAAAAGGAAAAAACTCCACCCCCGAGTATAAATCCTCGGTGTTTTCACGAAATACGACAATATCGATGCCCTCTTTATAGTTCAGAGGATTACCGGGATATGCTTTGCAGGGTCTCAGATTGGTGCGGAGATTGAATTCCTGCCGCAGCCGGACAATCGGCGAGGCATAAATCAATCCCTTGCCGCGCAGTTCCGGAATCAATTCAGCCTCGGCTTCCTCTTTCGGTTTCGAGGTTATGGCGCCGAAAAGGGCGCAATCGGTGTTTTTCAGAATAGTTGTGGTGCGATCCGGTAGTGGGTTGGCTTCTTTACACCAGAATTCCCAGCCAATATCAGCATGAATATATTCTGCGTCGAGTTCAATCTTGTCGAGAACGATTTTGGCCGCATCCATCACGTCGACGCCAACACCATCTCCGGGCATCCATGCAATCTTGTACTTAGCCATCTGCGAGTCGCCGCTCCTTTCTAAATCTCAAAAGTTAAATTTATAAGATGTGAATCTGTCAACCCGTTCTTGAACGGAAGGTAAGCATAGTCAATTCTGAAATTTCTTCGAACAAAGCCGGCTCCCGCCGAAATATCTTTGGTATCATAACCGGCACGATATCCGGCACGAACGAAGAATTTATCATTAAAATTATATTCGCCGCCAAAATGGAAGTAGTAATCGCCATCGAGTAAAACGATATCCATCGAAGGCATAAAATCGCGATATACATACGAAATGCCGCCACGGTAGGTAGTTGGAATATCATAGGCCTCATTTCTCAGTTTCATCGTCGATCCGAAATTCTGCACCGCCAGACCTATATTCAATTCAGGGTAAGGCTGCATAAGAAGGCCGAGATCAAAATTAAAAGCCGACCCGTCATTGACATCGATTTTTTCATACATCCAGCCCAGAGAAAAACCGATAATATATTTCGGCTCCAGCTCAAAGGCGACTCCTGCCTTGACGGAAACATCATGCGAGGCGAACTCATAATAATCCTCGGTCGGGGCGATCCTTCCCTCGATATTATCGATGCCCGCAAACTGCACGCCCGCAGTGATTACGGTCGCCCGTTTATGAAAACTCAGGTATCCGGTTTCGATGCGTGTATTTTCCCAATAGGTATTATGTCCCAGTGAACCTTTTACCGTTTCAATACCCCATGTAGCCGCCGGGTTATACGCAGCCGAATATGGATCCGCGGGGATGGCGGTGAAAGCACCGCCCATACCGACCGAACGGGCTCCCGCTTCAGCCGTCAGCATTTTCAATCCGACCTCCGTCCGACCGGAATTAACGCCGACCAGAGAGAATATCATTACAATCAAAATGACTTTCTTCATAAACACCACGCTAGAACCTTATTCCAAGAGTGATAACATGATCCTCGCCTTCATCGGCCTTATCGCCGGAGAAGGCATAATTGAACTGAAGAGTACTGGAACTGAATACGAACACAAAGCCGGCGCCGGCTGTAAAGACGCCGTTGTTCAATCCCGTCCTGATCATTAAATTATCCATAGCCTTGTACTCACCGCCAATTCGGAAGAAGCTGTCGGTATAGGTTTCCTTATTGGATATTGTCCCCTCGCTCGAGCTGGCATCCCACTCGACCGTTTTAACCTGGATCTCCAGATCGGAGGCTATCAGCAGCTTTCTTTTCAGTGTTTTGCATGAGGCCCCAATGCCCAGCGATACCGGAAATTTATCCGATTGAGTGGCGGCGAGGCCGGTTCCCTGAGATTCCCAGGGATATTTGGCCGCCAGATTTTTCATAACCAGACCGGCGGTAATATCAGTGATGATTTTATCTTCCATTTCGCCGTAACGGAACAAGGAATCCACGTATAAAAGACCGCCGATATTGACACCGACCGAACTGGCGTTGAGGTCACCCAGGCTTTTTGTGTAATAGTTCAGTCTGGTACCAATCGCCAGGTAGGGTAGAAATCTCTTGGCAAATGAAACCGCGAAATCGTGTTCGTTGGAAGATATGGTTTCGCCCGTCAACTGCCCGTTTATATTTCGTTTATCGACCTCGCCATAGCCGGCATATACCCAACTGAATCCGAGCGAAGACTCACCGTGAGTCGGCAGAATGAGCGAGACAAAACCCAGCTTGCGATCCATTTTCATGGCCCGGTAAGAGCTGGTAAAAACCCTATCGGTCATGGTTTGAATCCCGGCGGGATTGTAGAGCACCGCGGCGCCGTCATCGGAGACGGCATTGAAGGCGCCTCCCATTGCCGCCGTCCGGGCATCAACCGGCATATTCAGGAAGGATCCGGCGAAACCGCCCTGTGTCTCGGCTTTAATTACCGACGGACCGATCAACAATAATAATGAAATAAAAATTGCTGTCTTTTTCATATCTATACTTCCTATGGTATTATGGCCAGTTTTCCCCAATATGTCTCACCCGAGGATATTGAGACCTTGAAATAATAAATACCGATGGCAATCGGCGCCCCGGAATCAAGCCGCCCATCCCAGCGATCCGTAAAATAAATATCAGGTGTTCTAAATTCATTTTCTATAGCGGTCGCGACAAGATCCATATTGAAATCGAATATCTCAATGGTTACAAATCCTTCCTGCTTGACCGGGTAATGAAAATACAAATACTCGTTTCCATTCATGGAAAATGGTACCGGATATGTATAAACATCCACGGCATCATCATAAAAACGGAATATTTCCCAGCTATCGGTACCAAAATCTTCAAGGGCTATTCGCGCGGCGCCGTTTTCAAGAGTGCCAACCCAGAGTGTGTCCCTGATGACGGTTACAGCCGTCACAAAGGTGTTGGAATCCAAAGAGAAAGGAACGGGATTATCCGCTGTCGCCAGCATGCCGTCGATCGTTACTGTCTGCCATGTATATCCGGTATCAGGGGAATATTTAAGACCATACGATGTGGCCACAAAGACTTCGGGGCCATTGAAGGCAAAATTCCATGCCTCGATACCATTAAGCAAAATATTCCAGTTCAGCCCGTCGACGGTCGAGGTGGATACGGCCAGAATTTCATCCGATTGCGCCATGCGCGTCGAGGCCCAGATCCGGCTCTGCCCGTTATCAAGCGGCTGAATATCCAACACGTTGACAAAATTACCGGAAATATTCGGAGAAGTGTAGGTGGAGACTTTGTCAAAAGCGGCAGGATCGGTATTGGCCCGGTAAATCCGCCAGACTATATTAACGCCTTCCCCCGGCGGTGAAATGGCAAAGCCATTTTCGGATCCGAGGAAAATGGTATCGGCTCTAATAAAAATCGATGTCAGGTCAAGGCCGGTAAATGTAATCGTCCCCAGTTCACTATCCTTAATAAGTGAGCCGGGCGTAGGATACCAGAAAATACGATTGGGCGACTGATTGAAGACATTCATTCCGACCAGATATATCAGGCTGTTGATAAAAGCCATGTCATTATATTTGGTTCCGACAAGATTCAGTTCGTCTGTACTCCATGTATTACCATAATTGTTGGAATAAAACACCGCATAATCACCGACATTGGTATCGAGAGGATGATTGATTGACCAGATAATTGTGGAATCGACAACACCCTCGGTGGCGCCGATTTTCTGAATGCCGACCCGATAACTGCGGGCGCCGCTGTTGACAGCATCATCGAAGACAGAAAATTTTGTCGAATCGACCGCACCCAGGTCGCTGATATAGGCCAGCACCACGCCGGAATCCGTTCCAATCCACAAGTTGCTTGAATCCGCGGCGATGGAATTTATAATATTCCTGCCGTTGCTCGCAGTAGTGTCGGCCGGATCGATATATACCTTCGACCAGGTCTGGCCGGTATCGGATGACACATACAAACCGGCATCAAGAGCCGCCATAAATAAATGACTTCCGACCGACGCAAATTCCACCGAATACTTTCCTGGGCCGATGACATCATCCAATCCTGTCAAACCGCTGCTGAACGACTCGCCGTAATCATCCGAAACAGCCACGCCTGTGCCGTCTCCCCCAACACTGTCGGCGGT
>JBFMFJ010000176.1:0-7145 GCA_040752235.1 Candidatus Zixiibacteriota bacterium
CCTTCGGCGGAGAGAGTCGGCTCCGTTTCGATTGTTGTATAAGTCTGATTTCCGTCATCGTTTTGGGAGGGGCCATAATATTCGTCACCGCAGGCCAGGAAAAGGGCCATGACAGTCAAGAATAACAGGCTATATTTCAAATTCCATTCCTTTCATAGTTTCGCGAACCCGTGTCAGAAAGTCGATTGTCACCGGTTCCATATAATCGGGATAAGTCCATGGAAGCGCCCTGAATTTTCTCTTTTCATAAATCAAAGTCGTCTCGGCGAAAATTCCGTCTCTGAGATATATCCTGTGAGAATAATCCTTGGTCGATGCCAGGATCAACGATGCCGGTGTTAATATACCGGGGTCGATATTGACCTTGCGAAATACGAAATCATCAACTTTTTCGCCGTATTTTTCCTCAAGTTTGTTGGTCCATAATTTTATATCGGCCAGTTTGTCACGTTCCACCATCTTTTCAAAAGCGAAGAATTTTCTTTTTAATTCATCGCCCATCTCTTCGCGATAATATTTGGTATGCAGGAAATCAATATCGTCGGTTTCGATTTCCACGCGACCGTATTTCTTCTCGATTTCCCCGGCTGCGGCATCCATGGCTCCTATGGATGAATAAATCATCGACACCACAAGCCGTCCGGGTAAAGGTATTTTAATCCGTCCCATTTATTTGAAATCTCCTGTCTTCCATCATGGTATAGTATTTGTTCCGGCACATCAATATTTAAATCATTTTTGGGGTCGGCATGGCCGCAGACAGAGGCCGCAAATATGTGATCCGATATTCTCCGGACGGGCGAACTCGGAGACTTTTGCATAGCATAACTTCAGATCAAAATCCTCACAATTCTCACTGATGGCTCCAACCGGACAGGCGTTGACACACGCATAACAGTCGCCGCAGTCCAACTGACAGGGATTGTCAATTTCCAGTTCCAGATCGGTTAAAATAGTCACCAGCCGGACCTGGGAACCATATTTTTCATTTACCAGCAGATTATTGCGGCCGCGCCAGCCCAGCCCGGCTTTATATGCTATTTCCCGGTGTGACAGATGTGCCCGCATCGGTTTCCATTTCAATATTTGAGAGGCGGGAACCGGGATTGATTGATAGCCCAGTTTGTCGATTTCCGAGAAAAGGGCAAAGGCAATGTCGTTGAGGATATGGTTGATCTGCCGGTAATGTGATTTGTATATGACATTGGGGCGGTCAATCAACGTATCCAGCACCGCAGGTGAAACCGGCACGCCGACGGAAATAGCAGTATTCAGTTGTCCGGATGCTTCTTTCAATTCGAAATGAAAGGTATCGCGGAGACCGCCAATGCGGCAAACCCCGAACAACCGCCCGCCAAGGCTATGGGCCCTACTTTGCAACTCCGATTTTATCCGGGAGATATCCATATGCTAATTATACAAAATCGGTTTGGAAAGGCAAACGGTAAGCAAAGATTTTACGGTTGCAAAAATTTGGATAAGGAGATATATTAAATTTTCTGTAATTTGACGGAGGATATAAAACATGAAATACAAGCCGGTTAAAGCAGCCAGAGGCACCAAGCTGACCTGTAAGGGATGGGCGCAGGAAGCCGCTTTCAGGATGATAAATAACAACCTTGATCCCGAGGTAGCTGAGAAACCCAAGGAACTGATTATTTACGGCGGTATCGGCAAAGCCGCCCGCAACTGGGAATGTTACAGCGGTATTATCAAATCTCTGAAGTCACTTGAAAATGATGAAACGCTTCTGGTTCAGTCAGGTAAACCGGTTGGTATTTTCCGGACGCATGATTATGCTCCGCGCGTTTTGATTGCCAACAGTAATCTGGTGCCCAAATGGGCCACCTGGGAAAAGTTCCGCCAGCTCGACAAGCTGGGTCTGATTATGTTTGGTCAGATGACCGCCGGCAGCTGGATTTATATCGGAACCCAGGGGATTTTGCAGGGAACATATGAAACGTTTGCGGCGCTCGGCGAGCAGCATTTCGGCGGAGATATGTCCGGCCGCTGGATTTTAACCGGCGGTATGGGCGGGATGAGTGGTGCCCAGCCGATGGCCGGAACTATGGCCGGGGCTTCAATTCTCTGTATCGAGGTCGATGAGGCCCGCATCAATCGCCGTGTGAAAGTGGGTTATTGTGATGTGAAAGTCAAAACGCTTGACAAAGCGTTGAAACTGATAAAAGAGCACACCAAAAGCAAGAATCCGATTTCGATCGGTCTTGTCGGCAATTGCGCCGAAATGTTTCCCGAGATTTTCCGCCGCGGTATTATCCCGGATGTGGTTACCGATCAGACTTCCGCCCATGATGAGCTGAATGGCTATATCCCGGAAGGGTTGACCATCACCGAAGCTGACCGTCTGCGCAAAAATAATCCCCGTGAATATATTGATCGTGCCTATGAATCGATGGTGAAGCATTGCGGGGCTATGATCAAATTCCTCAGGGCCGGGTCGATCGTATTCGATTACGGCAATAATCTGAGAGGACAGGCGGAAAAAGGCGGACTGAAAGAGGCCTTTGAATTTCCCGGATTCGTTCCGGCTTATATCCGGCCGCTCTTTTGCGAAGGCAAGGGGCCGTTCCGGTGGGCGGCGCTGTCGGGCGAACCCGCCGACATTCATGTGACCGATGAAGTCATCCTGAAGGAATTCAAGAACAATCGTTCTCTTTGCCGATGGATAAAAATGGCCCAGGAAAAAGTCCCCTTCCAGGGACTGCCGGCCAGAATTTGCTGGCTTGGATATGGCGAGCGGGCCAAATTCGGCGATATTATCAATGACCTTGTCAAAAAGGGTAAGATCAAGGCACCGATCGTGATTGGCCGCGATCATCTTGACTGCGGTTCGGTGGCCTCACCGTATCGCGAGACGGAAGCCATGAAAGACGGTTCCGATGCCATTGCTGACTGGCCGTTGTTGAACGGGCTGCTCAATGCCGTTTCCGGAGCCAGTTGGGTCTCCATTCATCACGGCGGAGGAGTCGGGATGGGCAATGCTATCCATGCCGGACAGGTTATTGTTGCCGACGGCACCGACATGATGAAGGAAAGGCTCAACCGGGTTCTGACCAATGATCCGGGCATCGGGGTCGTCAGGCATGCCGACGCCGGGTACAAAGAAGCGATTAAGTTTGCCAAAGATCATCAAATAAAAACACCGATGATAAAAAAGTAGGAAATGTTATTTGATGGTTATAAAAGTTTTGTAGAGTGATAAATTACGGCAAAGAAATCTGGATATCGGAGTTTCTTTGCCGTTTTTCATATTCCCTCGATAAAACCTTAATACCGATTACCGGGAAACGAAATTATGATTCAGGGAAGAATACTGTCAGCCATCCTGGCGATTATACTGATATGCTCCGCCGGAATCGGGTGTAATAAGAAACCGTCATTAAAAGGCATGGATACCCCGCCGTCCGATCTGCCGGAATTCTGCGCAGAATATAATTTTGATATTATATCGCTTCCGTATAAAGAGTGCCCAAGTTCCAATTTCTCGCAGGCGGCGGCAGATGACACGACTTATCCCGTAGATACCGACGGCGTTTTTCTTTTTAAATGGAACGACCAATTTTATTACCATCCTGTCGAAATGTGTCATAAGGCATATATTTTTCTGGCCGCATATCGTCAGACCGGCGATTCGACGTATCTTTCCAGGATAAAGAGCTACACGCGGCGGATGATGATGGAGGCGATACCTTTCGGTGACGCCGTGTATTTTCCATATCGGTTTGACTACAAAGTCCATGGCCGGGATGACGGCCTGTTAAAGGCACCATGGTTCTCCGGTATGGCCCAGGGTGAGGCTCTGCTCGTCTTTGGTCGCGCTTTCTCCGTGACCGGGGATTCCACATATCTTGATTTCGCGCACAAGATATTTAATTCATTCGGCCGCCTTAAAGGGGAAGCCGAACCATGGACGGTTTTTGCCGATAAGGCAGGCTGTTACTGGATCGAGGAATATCCATTGCCGGAACCAAGTATGACCCTGAACGGATTTATATTCGCACTATACGGTGTGTACGATTATTATCTTTTGACAGGAAGTACGGAAGCGGCTGATGTCCTGAGGGATTCATTCAGGACCTTGAAAAATTATATTCCGCATTTCCGGCGGCCAGGCCGGCCGAGTTTCTATGGATTACGTTTCGGGCATTATACGGCATCATACCACCTGGTGCATATTAATCAATTGCGGTACCTTGAGAAGATGACCGGCGATCACTTTTTCGGGGATTGGGCCGATAGTCTTTATTTAGATTATAGCGGTTGATTTTTTCGAATCTGCCGATTAGATTAGGACGGCTGCGAGCCTGTTATGTATTGATTAAGATTAAACCGTAAAACAATTTTTTGTTGAATATCTATGCCTCTTGCAAAAAAAGCCACCCTCATAGTCAAAAATATCGGCCAGTTGATCACTATGTCCGGCCCGGCTCCGCGCCTGGGCGAATGGATGAAGAATCTTGGCCTGATCGAAACCGGCGCCGTCGCCATTGCCGGCGAGGAAGTTCTGGCGGTCGGAAAATCCGAAGATGTCGAAGGGCATGTCGATCTGGCGGAAGGGTGCCAGGTTATTGACGCCCGCAGGGGTGTCGTCACGCCCGGTCTGATCGACCCGCATACGCACCCGGTCTTTTCCAAAACGAGGGAAAATGAATTCGAGATGCGGATTCAGGGAAAAACATATATGGAAATAGCCAACGCCGGAGGCGGCATCAGGGCTTCCGTACGCGATTTGCGGACCACCGACCGGGAAGAATTAATGCTCAAGACAAAGGAGCGCCTGAATGCGCTTCTTTCCTTTGGAATTACTACTATCGAAGCGAAGTCCGGGTACGGCCTGTCAACCGAATCCGAGATAAAATCGCTGGAGGTAATTCGTGACCTCAGTGAGACGCATCCGATTGATCTGATTCCGACATTTCTGGGGGCACATGAAGTCCCAGATGAATATCGCGACAAAAGAACGGCTTATATCAGGCTGCTGGTCGAGGAAATGATACCCAAAGTCGCCAAAGAAAAGCTGGCAGAATTCTGCGATATCTTCTGCGAGGAAGGTGTCTTCAGTATCGAGGAGTCGCGGACTATTATGTCGGCGGCCCAAAGCCATGGTTTCAAGCTTAAATTTCATGCCGATGAATTAACCTCAAGCGGCGGAGCTGAACTGGCTGCCGCCATGGGAGCGGTTTCGGCCGATCATATTGTCTATGCATCTGACGCCGGCATAAGAGCGATGGCCGCCTCAGGAACGGTGGCTGTCTTGCTTCCGGGAACCTGCTTTTCACTTAATTCCGGTCACTATGCCCGCGCCCGGGATATGATCAATGCCGGTGTCGCCGTGGCGCTCTCTACCGACTGCAATCCCGGGTCCAGTTTTACGGAGTCACTGCCCATGATGGTTACTTTGGCGGCGCTGAATTACCGGATGACTGCGGCCGAATCGATCTCGGCCATAACGGTCAACGCGGCCTGCGCCATTGACCGCGGCGGTAAAATCGGGCAGTTGATTCCCGGATTGCCGGGCGATCTGGTAATCTGGAAAATGCATGATTACCGGGAGTTGCCATACCATTATGGTGTCAACCTGGTTAAGAACGTTATAAAAAAGGGTAAAGTTGTTATATAATAACAGTTTTTCCGAAACTATAAGCGCGGCCGGTTGTTAAAGTTATGATGACATTTTATCGCCATATCGCATTTATCGGACTATTGGGGCTTGTCCTCGGCGGCTGCGCTATATATAGTTTTTCTCCGGGGGGAAAATCCTCGATTAAGTCGATTGCGGTGCGGCAGTTCGAAAACCGGACTATCGAGGCCGGGTTGTCCAGCCGCATGACCGACCTGGTAGTGGATGCATTTATTGCCGACGGTAACCTGAAGGTGGCCTCGGAAAATGATGCCGATGCCATTATGGCCGGCGAATTGAGCAGTTATGAGAATAAGGCGTACACTTTTGACGAGTCGGACAATGTCTCGCAATATGTCGTCAAGGTAGTGTTCAACATCGCCTTACAGAATGCTTCAGACGGCGGCGAGATATGGAAGGAAGCATTTTACAGTGAGGGTGTATATCTGGCCGATTCGGAAACGGAGGAGGACGGTCAAATCCGTGCGGCGCAAAAGCTGGTGATTGATGTTATTAACCGCACAACCAAGAACTGGTAATTTTTGTTTGACAGTAACCATGTAAATTATATATTCTTAATAATGAGGGTGATCATGAAAGCCAGAAATCATTCATTTTTTATCAGCCTGATGGTGACATTTTTCGTTTTTGCGGGTATGGCGATGGCTGATGAAAACAATTCCAATGCAGGCACCTCGGTTTTCGACTTCCTGAAAATTCAGGCCGGAGCGCGGCCGGTGGCGCTTGGCGGCGCCTTTACGGGCGTGGCTGATGATGAGGTCTCGCTGTACTATAACCCGGCCGGTGTTGTACATCTTGAAGGAAAACGCTTTATCGCCGGTTATCACAACAATATTTTCGAAATGCAATCGGGCTTTGTCGGCTATATTCATCCTCTCAGCCAGGGGCAGAAGCTCTCGCTGTACGTCAACTATTTGAATTACGGCAGTTTTGACCGGACCACCGTCGACGGTGAAGTCATCGGTGATTTTTCTGGCGGAGATCTGCTCTTTGCAGTATCGTATGCCCGCGAGATGAACGAGAAGATCGATGTCGGCGTGACCGGCAAGCTGATTTATGAAAAGATTGACGAATACTCCGCGTCCGGAGTCGCTGTTGATCTCGGTATCAAATATTCATTGAATGACCGAAACAATACCGCCTTCGGCCTGATGGTACAAAATCTCGGGGCGCAGCTTTCGACTTATGTCGACGGCGGCGACAAGGAATCGCTTCCTCTTGCGATTCGCGGCGGCGGTTCATCACATCCCAGGGGTGTTCCGATCCTGGCGGCGGTCGATGTCATCTATCCGACCGATAATGATGTTTACTTCGCTCTTGGCGCTGAGCTGCTGAGTGTCCGGCCGCTTTTTGTCAGAGTGGGGTGGACCAACCTCGGAGAAAACTACAAGACCGGCGCGAGCAGCGATGATTTTGCCGGGTTTTCCGCCGGTATCGGTATTGAACACAAGAAAGTGCAAATATCATATACTGTTTCGCCTCA
>JBFMFJ010000177.1:0-7138 GCA_040752235.1 Candidatus Zixiibacteriota bacterium
GACCTCACTGTTAAAAAACCGTGGTGGGGAAATTGTCGGTGCCGTAGAGCTGTTCCAGGATGTCTCCAAGCTGAAACGGATGGAAGAGCAAATTTCACAGATGAAAGTCCTCGCATCGCTGGGGGAGATGGCCGCCTCGATTGCCCATGAAGTGCGAAATCCGCTGTCCGGAATCGGCGGCTTCGCGGCGTTGTTGTCCCGAGACCTGGAAAACGATCCCGACAAAAAGAGAATGGCGGATAAAATCGTGGAAGGCGTTACAAGCATAAATAATACCATCCAAACCCTGCTCGATTTCGCCAGGCGGGAAAAGCTGGAGAAGAGCAATGTTGATCTTAATCGGTATCTGAATGACATGCTGGATGAATTTGTCGGGATGAACTGCTTCAAAGATGCCGCTAAAAGAATCGACCGCTGTCTGTCGCCCGAGGATTCTATCGCCGTCGATCTTGACAGCCAGCTATTTCGTCAGGTTATATTTAATTTCGTGAAGAACGGGCTGGAGGCCGGCAGGGAAGACGGCCGGGTGAAAGTCACCGCGCGCCCGTTGCCGCTTTCTCTGGCGCAACGGGAGTATGGCGAAAAACTGCAGCTCTCGGGATCGGAAACGCTGGCGCAAATAATAATTGAGGATAATGGCTCCGGTATCAAAGAAAGCGATCTAAAGAGACTGTTTTCACCTTTTTATTCAAATAAAGAAAACGGCATCGGACTGGGATTGTCCATTGCCTGGAAAATTATCAAGGCTCATGGGGGGGATGTCGCCGCCAAAACGCAATTGGGCAAGGGGACCACATTTTCGATATTGCTGCCCGCGCGTAAAGGATAGCCATGGAGATATATTATGAAGATTAATATTCTGGTAGTCGATGATGAAAAACTGGCCAATGATCTTTTTGTCGAAGTCCTGACGCGGGCCGGTTATGAGGTCGATTCGGTTTTTTCGGCCGAGGATGCCCTCCTGCGGCTGAATGATAAAGCCTATGATCTCATGCTTTCCGATATTCGCATGAAGAACATGGACGGAATCCAGTTGCTTCAAAAGGCCAGGCAATTGCACCCCGATATGGTTGTCATAATGATAACCGCCTATGGCACGATTGAAAACGCGGTCAAAGCCATGAAACTGGGGGCCTATGATTATTTGCTGAAGCCGGCCTCGCCTGATGCCCTGGAGGTCATTGTTGCCAAGGCGGCCGAACTTATAATACTCAGGAGAGAAAATTCGCGTCTGCGGTCCGACCTGGCCAGCCGCTATCAGAATATCGTGGGCAAGTCGACCAGGATGAAGCAAGTCTATGATATGATAGAATCAACGGCTAATGCCCGCTCGACAGCCTTGATAACAGGTGAGTCAGGAACCGGCAAAGAATTGGTAGCAAGGGCTATGCATTATGCTTCGGATCGCCGCGACAAGCTGTTTGTCTCACTCAATTGTGCCGCTTTGCCCGAAAATCTGGTTGAGGCTGAATTATTCGGTTATGAAAAGGGCGCTTTTACGGGGGCGATTCGGCAGCACAAAGGGCGTTTTGAAATGGCCGACGGCGGGACACTACTGCTTGACGAGATTTCCGAAATGCCGCATGGCCTGCAGGCCAAGTTGTTGCGGGTATTGCAGGAAAAGGTCATCGAAAGAATCGGCTCGGGATTGCCCATTAGTGTAGATGTGCGCATTATAGCCACTTCCAACCGTAACTTAAAGGAGTTCATCAAGGAAGACAAATTCCGCGAGGATCTCTTTTATCGCCTGAATGTCATTCCGATTCATATTGTCCCGCTGCGTGAACGTCTTGAAGATATTCCATTGCTGCTGAACCACTTCATTGACAAATACAACGCTGAAAACAACAAGAATGTCGAAGGGGTCGATGAGTCGGTGATGAGGCTGCTGATGAAATATCACTGGCCCGGAAATGTCCGTGAGCTTGAAAATTATATCGAGCGGGCGGTGGTCACGGCCTCTTCCAGGACGCTTACAGCGACCGACTTCCCGCATGAACTGGCTCTCGGAAAACTGGCCGATGAGGTTCCCGGAGTGGCGGTTGGAATGACTTTGGCCGATGGTGAAAAGTATCTGATTTTGAAAACTCTCGAGAAATTCGGGGGCAATAAGACCAAGGCCGCCGAAACTTTAAATATTACGACCCGGACCATCAGGAATAAACTGGCCGAATATAATATCGAAACCGACGACTAAACAGCATCGATTTTGACGAAATTTCTTCATTTCCTGCGTCTTTCGCTTCAAAAACCGGCGTAACTGCCGATATTTCTATTGATTGTGAAAATTTCGGGGCAGTCGTATTCTGCCCGTACTGGCTGAACTATGGATTTTGTATGGATATAACCACTATTGGCGGATTAATTCTGGGCGTTGGCGCTATCCTCGTCTCCTTTGTTATGGAGGGCGGGCATCTCACATCCATTGTCCAGCCGCCGGCCATGCTTATCGTCATCGGGGGCACGATCGGCGCATCAATCGTGACGACTTCGCTTAAAACCCTGACCAGTGTTCCGAATTACCTTAAGCTGGCTTTTACCGGCAAGAGTCCCAATCCAATGGCGACCATCGATATGATCGTCAGGCTGTCGGAAAAGGCCCGAAAAGAAGGGATTCTGGGGCTTGAGAATGATATGCATAAAATCGGTAATCCCTTTTTCAAAAAGGCGGTTCAGCTTTTAATTGACGGCACCGAAGGTTCGGTTCTTAAAGGCATACTCGAGACCGAGATCGCCTATATTGAGGACCGCCATAAAAAAGGCATTCTCTTCTTTCAAAAGATGGGCGGATTTTCACCAACCCTGGGCATTATCGGTACCGTCCTTGGTCTGATTCACACTCTGGGCAGCACCAGTGATGCTGAGCGAATGGCAACGGCAATCGCCGGCGCTTTTATCGCGACTCTCTGGGGTGTCGCCCTGGCCAACCTGTGCTACCTTCCGCTCAGCGATAAATTAAAGCTGCGGCATGAGGAGGAGCTGGCCGATCTTGATTTGATTATGGAAGGTGTCATTTCCATCCAGTCGGGTGATAATCCGAGAGTCGTAAAAACTAAGTTACTTTCATTTGTATCTCCCCATCTGCGGGACTTCGAGTAAAACAGAATGGCTCGAAAAAAAAGAAATGATGACCATGAGAACCTGGAGCGCTGGCTTCTGACCTATGCCGACCTGATTACCCTGCTCCTGGCCTTTTTTATTGTCATGTATTCGATGTCCCAGGTCGATGCCAAAAAATTCGGCAAAATGTCACGCGCGCTTTCCGGCGCCTTAAAAGGCGGTAGCAAAGCCATCAAGCGCGGCACCGATATCGGACTCACGGATGGCAAAGGTGTTATGGAAGTCGGACACCTGATGTCAATCGGGAAAATGATCGAGGAAAATCTCAATAAGCCGGGTGAAGACAAGCCGGTCAGTACTGAAATGAGCGAGCGCGGTCTGGTAATACATATTGTCGAATCGGCCCTGTTTAAACAGGGATCGGCCGATCTGGAGCCGCAGGCAAAGAATGTCCTGGGAACTGTCTCTCAGTACCTGAAAGGCATTGATAATCATATCCGGGTCGAGGGCCATACCGACAATATCCCCATCAATACCGTCAAGTATCCATCCAACTGGGAGTTGTCATCGGCGCGTGCCACTGAAGTGGTCAGATACTTCATTGAAAATGAGGTTATCAAACCCAACGAGATTTCCGCTTTGGGTTACGGTGAATACCGCCCGATGCGCCCCAATAATTCCATTGAAAACAGGGCCCAAAACCGGCGCGTCGATATTGTTGTCCTGACGATGGAGATGACACAGGCCGAACCAACCTCACAATTTTATCATCAATAACCTCCGGACGGAAAGGTCTGCTCGGGCCGATAGGATATTTTTTCCGGGTTGTCCGCTTGCGCCGGATCCAGCCAAATACATAATTCGTTGCATTTCAATCGGATATCGCTGTAAATAATTGTTGGCACCGGCCTTGCTTTACGGTTGAGCGGGTAATGCTATGTCGAATATTATACAAAAAGCGGTGATTGACAAAAGCGGAATTCCGCTGTATAAGAAATTCCTGGATTTGTCGTCTTTAAGACACAAACTCATTGCCGGAAATCTCTCCAATGTTTCAACACCGAATTATCAAAGCAAGGATATTGATTTCCATGCCGAACTGAAAAAGGCGGTCGGTGATGACAACCATATCCAGGCCAAGCTTACCCATCCGGCCCATATCCCGATCGGGCGCTCGCGCGATTCCGAACCGGAAATAGTGGTCGATAAAACGGCGGAAAGTAATGGCATCAATAATGTTGATGTCGACAAGGAAGTGGCCAATCTGGCCACGAACCAGATTTACTTTACCACCGGCGCCAAACTTATGGCCAAAAAATTCGCGGCATTGAGTAATGCGATAAAAAGTAAATAGAATAAAGGTGTGATGTTATGTCCGGAATCTTTACAGCTATCGAAACCTCGGCCACTGGTCTGACACTTCAGCGCCGGAAAATGAATGTGGTCGCCGAGAATATCGCCAATGCCGAAACCACCAAGACGGAAAAAGGCGGCCCCTATCGCCGCCAGCGTGTGGTTGTCGAGGAAAGTCCGGAAAATGTTCCTTTTAAGACTCATATGGTTCGGGCCGGCGCTAAACTGGCGCGCACTCATGCCAACCATATCGGCGGCCATCTGAAACCTTCGACTGAGGAGACAGAAATCTCTCAGGTCGACGGCGAGGTCATTCAGGAACCGGCCGCCAATTTCCGGTTAATATATGATCCGAGTCATCCCGATGCCAATGAAGAAGGCTTTGTCAAAATGCCGGATATCGAAATCGTCAATGAAATGGTTGATATGATGGCTGCAACACGCGCCTATGAAGCCAACACCATGGCCATCTCAGCCGCCAAGGAAATGGCCAAGAACTCGCTTGAAATATAGGATATGGAGAAATAAACCATGAAAATCAATCCCATTGGAATCGACAGTTATCGCCAGGCAATGGAAAAGCCTCAGGTCGAGAAACGGTCGGAGACCGATACCAGTAATCAGGCCGTCAGTACCGATCGCGTCAATATTACCGATCGAGCCGACCGCGTCAATTCAAAACTGGGCGTCCGCCTTCAACCCGGCACATTTGTCGACATGCTTTCGAGTGAGGAAAAGCAGGCTGTGGAGCTGGCTTTCGAAAAGTATGCCGGAGCCGGCCGCACTTATGCCAGAGACGGCGCCAATGATACCGCCCGGACAGGAAGTCTGGTGGATGTGAAATTATGAGCGCGAATATTGGACAGATCAATCAGGTCGTTCCCGGTCTCGCCAACCAGGTGCAGAAAAATCAGCTCGCTGATGACGGCGCCGAGAAAAGCAATTTTACGGACCTGTTCAATAATTTCCTGAACTCGGTCAACGATCTGCAATTCGACTCCGCCAAGGCCCAGGAACTTCTGGCTACGGGCGATGCTGCCGATTTGCACCAGGTGATGATCGCGGCCGAGGAAGCCGGGATCGCGATGGATCTGTTGCTTGAGATTCGCAATAAACTGGTTGATGCATATAAAACGATAATGCAAATGCCGATGTAGGATTGTCGGCAGTGCCATAGGATTTGGCAAAACAACTAAATAGGATTTGCAATGGAATATTTCAAACATCTGTTTACGAATATCTCCAATTTTGTACGAGCCATGTCGCCCAGTCAGGCGATTATGCTTATGGGTATCACCGCCGGAATTATCGTCGGGGCTGTCGTTATGACCGGATGGGTCAACAAGGTCAGCTACGCCACATTATATTCCGGCCTCGAACCGTCCGAAGCGGGTGAAATCACTGAATATCTGACCGAACAGAATATTCCATACCAGCTTGCTGACGGCGGCAAGACCATCTCGGTCCCGTCGGGTGATGTGTACAAAGTGAGAATTTCCCTGGCTTCTCAGGGATTGCCGCGCTCGGGAAATATCGGATATGCGATTTTCGATCAGTCCAATCTTGGTATGACCGAGTTCCTGCAGAATCTTAATTTCCGGCGCGCCCTCGAGGGCGAGCTGATGCGGACGATCATGCAGTTGTCCGATGTCCAGGCGGCCCGTGTCCATATCGTCATGCCTAAAGACCGCCTGTTCGCAAAAGACAAAAAAGAGGCCACAGCCTCTATCGTTCTCAAGCTCAAAAATCCGGCCGGATTGAGTAAATCGCAACTGGCCGGAATAACGCATCTCGTGGCAGCATCGGTCGAAGGCTTAAAGCCTGAAAATATCTCCATCGTCGATTACAACGGTAATTTACTCACCGCCCAGACCGAATCCGATCCGCTGGCGGGATTGTCCACATCGCAGCTGGAAGTCCGCAAGAATGTCGAAAGCTATCTCGAGAAAAAAGCCCAATCCATGCTTGACGGGGTCATCGGCAACGGGAAGTCAATTGTCCGCGTGACGGCCGAGCTGGATTTCAAACAGGTCGAATCTACCTCGGAATTATATGATCCCAATTCAACAGTCGTCAGAAGTGAGGAGAAGACCGAGGAAACCAAACAGGTTGCGGACAAGACGGAAGAAGTCAACGAAAGCACCGATGACAGCCGCGTCGAGACCTCGATTACCAATTATGAAATAAACAAGACAGTAGAGCATATTATCAATTCTGTCGGCAATATCAAACGGCTCTCGGTGGCGCTGCTGATTGATGGTGTCTATACTCCGGCTGAAGGCGGGGGAGGGGCAACCGAATTCGTCTATCAGCCGCGTCCCCAGGAAGAGCTTGACCGTATCGCCTCGATCGTAAAAAATGCCGTCGGTTTCGATGCCGATCGCAGCGACCAGATCGAAGTCATGAACATTGCCTTCGACAATTCCTCGATGCAATTCGAACAGGATAAACTTGACCAGATCTACCAGCAGGAATTTTATTTTGATATCGCCAAGAAGATCGGGATCGTGCTTCTGATTGTAGCGGCCTTCCTGTACTTACGGAAAAAGGCCAAAAAGTTTTTTGCGTCACTGGGCAAGATTGTCCCCTTGGCCCCGGCAATGCGCACAGCGGCGGGAGCGGCACAGTCCGAGGAAAGAATTATCCCGGTCGTCGAGCCCGAAAAGAGAAAGCCGAAATTGATAGACCAGATGCATGATGTGGTCAAGGACCGCCCTGAAGAACT
>JBFMFJ010000178.1:0-7137 GCA_040752235.1 Candidatus Zixiibacteriota bacterium
GGCCCTGAAACAGGTCGGTATTGCCTCGGGAGAGACGACCTATGTCATATTCAGTATTGCCGCAGGAACCTGCTTCCTCCTGGCATTGTATTTTTTCAAGTTCTCGAATAAAGACGAGTTTGAAGAAAGCGCTGTTATAAAAATCCTTATTGCCTCTTTTGGCGGCCTGCAGTTGTTTTTCGGATATGCCGAATCATATTCATTGTTTTATATTTTCGGTCTTTTCTATGTACTATACGCCATCAAGCTTATGATCAGCGGACGCGGTTTGCTGGGGGCTTCCATAATGCTTGCCTTATCCTGCGCCTCGCATATCACAGCGCTGGTTCTGGTGCCATCATTTATATATCTTGTTTATTATAACCTTAAAAAAATAAAGCCAAAGACCTTCAGTCGCAAGTATCTGCCGATTATAATTTCCTTCGTATTGGTCGCGGCTGTTATCGTACAGGAAATACTCCTGAGAGTCTATGTCGGCGAGTATATCACATCCGTTTCAGGCGGGTATCTGCCTCTTCTCCCTTTCACCGGTTATACAATATTTTCGCTGCAGCATTTATATGATGTGTTAAACGAGCTTCTTGTTGTAGCACCGGCGGCGCTGATGCTTCTTCTGGCAGGGATCGGGACGCCCGGAGGCAGCCGCAGGAGCCTGAATATATTCCTGCTTGTCGTCGGATTATCCGCCGGTCTGATGCTCATGATTATCGATCCCAAGCTGGGATACCCGCGGGACTGGGATCTTTTCTCCATTCCGGCTGCCATATTCGGCACGGCAATTTCGATTTACTTCATAAAAAAGCTGAATTTTAGTCGGAGACCATCTCGCATAAAATTGATTATTGGCTTCCTCCCGATCATCTTTTTGGCCGAGTGGATTTCTGTAAACTCCTCATTAAAAGCCGAACTGACCCGCGCCGAGGATTTGCTTACGTTAAGCGAAAAAGGGCGAGGTTATGGCTATGAATTGCTTGTTTATTATTACCGCTTTAAAGCCAAAGATAATGAGAAAGTCCTCGAGCGGCTCAATAAAATAAATGACCAGGGTCGTAACGCCCGGGTTTATAACAAAATCGCCAAAACCGAATTAGACCTGGGTCGCGAGGATGATGCTCTGAAATCCATATATAAAGGTCTCGATATTGACAGTAATTTCACGGAGCTCCATCTGATGGCGGGGACGATCTGGACCAAGCGCGGGCGACCCGATTATGGTCTTCCCCATTTTCTGAAAGCCCTGAAACTTGATCCCAGTCGCAAGGAAACCTACCACGATATCGGGACCGCCTATTATAAGCTGGATTCACTGGCGATGGCGTTGAGGGTTTATAAAGATGCGCTCAGTCTGTTTCCCGATGATGCTCTCGCCTATATCGAAGCCGGAAATATGTTCCGCCTGATGAAACAATATGATTCAGCTTACTACTATGTTCAGCAGGGGATCAGGATAAATCCGAAACTGGCTGAAGGATATCAACTCCTTAATATGATTAGACAGGAAATGACCCCGTAACGGAACTTAGCTGCGTCCGGCTTGTTAAATTTCTTGACAATCGACCGATTTTTGAATAAGATTGTTTGCTCAAAAAGTATGCTGGGGTAGCTCAGTTGGTTAGAGCATCAGATTGTGGATCTGAGGGTCGAGAGTTCGAGTCTCTCCCCCAGTAGAAAGCGTGGTAGCCTGCCGAAAATTACGGCAGGCTATTTTTTTGACAAATTCCTTTTAATCAAGAGCCAATTCCTCCATGACGAGAAAAATCCGACCGGATTTTGTTAGAATCCGTCGATTCAGGCACATTTAAGGATAGAAAGATGACAAATTAATCGCACAAGCAAGGGGAGTTATTATGTCAAAATTATATGGAATTCTGGGTTTTTTAATGATTTTTTCCTCATTAATTTCGACCAGGGCCGAAAATCTTCTCAATGAACCGGAAAGCGCCGTCTATGATTACTCGCATAATCGTTACCTTGTATCAAATTGGGGCAATGGTAATATAATCGCGATCGGCGAAAATAATGAGCAGAGTGTTTTTTGCGCCTTTGTCGGCTCAAGTGTGGCCGGTCTTTATATATATGGCGACCTTCTCATAGCGGCGGTAAATTATGGGGACAATCCCGGACTGACCGGTATCAATCTGGCTACAGGGGAAGTAGCCAAAGTTATTTATATTCCGGAAATGAATGTATTGAATGGAATAACTGCAGACACATCCGGCTATTTATATGTGACTGAATGGACGAACGATAAAATTTTTAAGGTGAACTTTGAAGCCGGAACATATTCTGTTTTTGTCGATTCTGGGCTGGAGCAGCCCAATGGAATTACATTTGACGCCGAAAATAACCGCCTGTTGTTTGTAATGGCTGTCAGTCCGGGCTACCCCATTATGGCGCTTAATCCGGCTGATTCAAGCATTTCGACAGTTTACAATACCGCCATCTCCCCGCTTGATGGATTGGCGCAGGATAAATTCGGATTTTATTATTTTTCATCCTGGCAGAATAACTCGGTCTATGCCTGCGACAGGGAATTTTCAAGCCCTCCCTTTGTCGTATCATCAGGGCATGATTCCCCGGCCGATATTTCATGCGATGACCGGAACAATTTACTGGTCATTCCCAATTATAATGGTGATCGCCTTGATCTGGTAAATCCTTATGCCGGGATAAATGCCGATATTTTTTGGGGTAATGCCCCGCTTGAAGTAGCCTTCACCGGTTCGTCAATGCTGGCCGTCGATAATTGGAAATGGCATTTTGGTGATGGTGACTCAGCCGGGATCCAGAATCCCACATATATTTATCAGAATCCGGGAATGTATGATGTGTCACTTGAAATCGGAGTGGGCGATGAAACAGTCTCTCTAACGGAAAGTGATTATATCATTGTGCTGGCTGATTCCCTTTATACCTCGGAGACATTAGGTGAGCCCGGAGATGTGGTTGAAGTGATCATTGACGCCAGATCAACGATTCCCCTGAATTATTTAAGAATCCCGGTTGAGTATGCCGGTTCATTGAATCTGACACTTGATTCATTTTCAACCAGCGGTTGTCGTGCCGATTGCCTTGAGAGTAAGACCATGTCGGATTCCGATCCCACCAATAGGCGCGCCACATTTCTTTTGCGTAATATCAATCTGGAAACGGCTGTAGATATGCCGGAGGGCTTTGGGCCGGTCCTGAAATTATACTTCACAATAGACCCGGCGGCCGTAGAAGGTCAATCCGCCCCTGTCATACTGGATGGTTATCTGACAAACCTGCCTCGATTCAAAGGCATGCCCAATTATTATCTGGTAGATTATAATCCCGGGACTATTGATGGCTCAATCAGCCTGCCGTTTGTCTGCGGAGACTGTAATGGAAGCGGGACTGTTAATTTACTCGATATAACCTATTTAATCGGTTATTTGTACAAGAATGGTCCTGAGCCGGATCCTATGGTAGCCGCCGATATCGATGGCAACGGAGGCATAAATATTCTTGACATTACCTATCTTATAAAATATTTGTACAAACTCGGCCCGTATCCGCAATGTTCATAAATCCGGCCGCCTTTATGCGTTCCTTCTTGTTGTTATCGTTATTATAACTATAACAATAAGTTGGTATGCATTACCTAAAGTATCGGATTAAGTCGCAATCCGTTTCAATTGACTATCTCATTATTCAGTCAGCAAATAACACCCGCTGACGTATTTTTATTACCCCCTTGAGCGTCATAACATTAGATAGTTGACAACTCTTTTGACAGGGTTCGGTTTTCTTACGGAAGGCTGCGCTCGTTATTGAAGATGAAATTAAATAAATATGGAGGTTTATTATGAGGAAAGCGGTGTTATTCACCAGTGTATTCCTGTTATTCTTTGGTCTGACATATAATTGCCTGGCCGATGATATTTCCCAATCGGGCGTAGCCCAGGCAATCGGCGAGGACATTCAGAAAGCCTTAAATGGGATGTTCGAGTCGCTTCCGGCGATCTACGACTCGCCGTCTGAGGGATTTAATTATATTAATAGCGGCGGCAACGGCTGTGTCGATGTCGATATCGAACTGACCGATACGGTCTTTCTCGATAATCCGGCCGGCCCGATAGCCATCAGCCACTTTGAACTGACCAACTGCGGGGATGTGGCGGCCTTGATTTTTCTGGATTTCACCGTTACCATGAATTTTTTGATAACATTCGATACTGCCTATGTTATTCCTCCCGTTCCGATCTGGCTCGGTCCCGGCCAGTCATTTGTAAGCGATTGCCAGTTCCCCGTGCCTCCCATGGAAGGATCGATTACGGTATGTGTTACCGCCAGGCACGGCAATGCCGTGGATTTTGACTGCGACACTATCGTAGTCACTGCATCCGGATCACCGGGCACACCGTTTTCCGGATGTGGTGTTTTGGTCCCGACCCAGAATTGTCTCCTGTTTGCCACATATTATGGCAACGACGGCCCTTATTATCCTCCGGACACTTCCTGGGCGATGCTGCTTGTTCTGGAAAATTATAGCTCATACCAAGCGGGAGATTCCGTTTTTGTCCACGGGACATTGTTTATGACCGGCGATTCTCTCTGCCCGCTGGCAACCGGAAAACTGGTGTCCAATACTATTTTCTATTGTGATACCCTTCCGCTTCAACCCTATGAAGCTTGTGGTATCCTGGTTCAGGGGGCCGAATGCATTCTCTTTCAATCGTCGTACCCGGACAATCTTCTTTTAATTCTTGACAATTTAGGCGGCTTCGGACTGGGCGACACTGTTCATGTGGCCGGACTTTATGATCCGGATTGCCTTTCATTCTGTATGCAGGGGGACGGTTGTCTTTTAGGTACACAGATAGAATCCTGTGGCGGCAATCCCAGCGATACCATCTCCACCTGCGGGGTCTTGTACTGGAATGACTATTGCATGTTATTTATGCCGACCGGATTCCCGGCTACCGGCGACTCCGGCTTTTTCTACATTCAAAACTATGATGGCTTCGGCGACGGCGATACCGTTTTCGTCGAAGGTATGGTGGCGTTTGGATGTGAAATTTACTGCGGTCAACCGATTGTTGGATGCATTGTTGAAAATATAATTGATTCATGCGGGGGCACTAACCCGCCGGCTCCCTATGAAGGGTGCGGGATTCTGATACCCTACGACAATTGCATAGCTTTTGCCCCGCTGAACAATTTCTACTATCCCTATATCTTGCAGAATTATGGATCATTCGGCGTCGGTGATACGGTCTTTGTTGCCGGCGTTATTGATGGATATACCGATGCCTGCTCCCTGCAGACAGTGCCCGTTATTGCGAATCATTACATTGATTACTGTAACAATACTCCCCCCGATACCCTGTTTTATGTCGGGTGCGGCATGCTGGTTGAAGATTCCGGCTGCGTTCTGTTTTATCCGTTCGATGAGTTATTCCCGCCCGCTGTCCTTGACGATTATGGCGGCTTCGGGATATACGATACTGTTTTTGTGGTCGGTATGGTGGAATTCGGCTGTCAGAACAGTTGTTTCTATGCCAGCGATGTCTGTCTCCACAATGATAGTATCCGAGCCTGTTCCACCTATCCGCCGGAGCCTTACGGGTCATGCGGCATTCTGATAGAAATGAACAATTGCCTGCTGTTCGCTCCTTTTATGCCGGACAGTATTTATTACCTCGATCCATCATTTGCCGCCTGGCTGTTTGTTCTTGACAATTACGGCAACTTCGGTCACGGCGATTCAGTCTGGGTTTACGGCAACCTGGAATTCGGATGTTCAACCGCCTGTCCCGGGGCTTTGGGCTGCGTTTACGATAATATCATTGAGTCCTGCTCGACTCCGCCGGACACCATCTATTACAGCGGCTGCGGCTTCCTCTTCGAAGATTCCGGATGCGTCAAATTCCTCCCGATGGATGGTATGTTCCCGCCGCTTCTCCTGACCGACTATGGGATATATGGCAGCGGCGATACTGTACTGGTGGAAGGAATCATCGACCTGACCGTCGGCTGCGAATGTCTGGGCATAATGCAGCCATGTCTGAACAATTACATGATCGGCGACTGCGGCGGCCAACCGCCCGATTCGTTCTATTATTCGGGATGTGGAGTTTTGGTTGATGATACCGGTTGTGTCTTCTTCTACCCTGATGATAACCTGTTTTACAAGGCACTATTGAATGATTATGGCGGATTTACCATCGGCGATTCGGTATATATCGAAGGTCTGGTCATGCTGGATTCGATGGTTGGCTGCGAGTGTATGGGTATTCCGTCTCCATGCATCTTTAATAATGTGATCACCGAGTGCAATACGAATCCCGGCGGTGATACTTTGTCGCTGTGCGGTGTGCTGATGGGAGATTCAAACTGCGTCTATTTTGCGCCGTTGGTTTATGACTCTCTGATTTATGTCTTCGGATTTTTGCTGGAAAATTATGGAAGTTTCGGTATCTACGATACTGTTCTGGTGACCGGAGAAGTCGTTCCCATAAACCCGTCGCCCGACTGCCCTGAAGTGTGCATGCAATTCATCAATAATAGTATTGAATATTGTGGATTCGGTCCCGCCGATTCGGTATATATAAAAGATGACATAACGGCGACTAATTTCCCCAATCCATTTAACCCGATTACGACAATATCAGTGTCTCTGCCGGTCGCAACACCGGTTTCGCTGAAAATCTATAATATTCTCGGACAGGAAGTAGAAACGCTGGTAGACGGCGAAGTTTTGCAAGGTGATTATAAGTTCATCTGGGATGGTTCCGGCCGGGCGTCCGGTATATACCTCTATCGGATTGCTACCGACCATAGTGTCATCACCCGTAAGATGACTTTGACAAAATAACTCAGGTTTGGGCGGTTCACCAGTGAGCCGCAGAAAAACAAGTCCCGGAAGATGAGCCGATTGCGGCTCATCTTCCGAACATAATTTAGGGCGCCGAAAAAGATCTCGGCTTTTATGCAATAAATGGCTTTCAATAGAACCATGATACCGGAGGCCAAAATAGAACCAATTTACTCGCACAAAGGAGGTGTTACCCCTCATCCCCGGCCGCCATCTGAGGCAATATCGGATGTTGTGCAACATTGGCAATGGATGGGCGTAAAATTTATAAAGCATTTAATTGTAAGTTAGGTATT